>JBEKST010000091.1:0-10410 GCA_049516815.1 Bacteroidales bacterium
CTCTTCACCCTTCTCGTTTTTCGAGGTAAAAACATTCTTTGCAATCATCTTCTCAGTACCCATGAGGCTGGAAGCGATCATTTGCCAGCCAAAGACGGATGCCAATCTGACCTGTATTTTCGCATGTGCTGAGGGCGGCGGAAAGTCCGCATTTTCATCAGAGAGCTGTATCTTTAACAATATCTTTCTGGCATGTGTTTGCTCAATAGATGACATGGTTTTATAAATATCCGCAGTTGCTGCATCAGTTGTATTTTCACTCAGTTTCTTGTAGAGAAAGGATGTATCAATTTCTATTTGCAGCTGTTTGTGAAGGCGGTCTTTCATATTTGGATTTAGTTTTTATCAGTATTTACGTGTTATTGGAATCAAAGATACGATGAAAAACCTGTATTTTTGCCTCAAATCAACTCCATGCCTTCTTCCGGCTTCATACGGATAAAGAACGCCTCCGAGAACAACCTGCGTTCGGTCAGCCTCGATATTCCACGAAACAAATTGGTGGTGGTAACAGGCGTTTCCGGCTCCGGAAAATCCTCTCTTGTTTTTGATGTTCTTTACCGGGAAGCTGAAAACCTTTACCTGGGTTCGTTTTCTTCGCACGCAATGCAGTTCCTGGGAAAAAGGAAATGGCCGGATGTGGAAAAGATCGAAGGATTGTCGCCTGCCGTTTCTGTTGGACAACAGTCTATGCAGAACAATCCTCGGTCGACGGTAGGGACGATCACCGAGATATACGACTATCTCCGGCTGCTCTTTGCCAGGCTCGGTAAAACGGTTCTTCCTGATCCGGACTTTGTGATTGACCGAAGCTTATTCTCATTTAACACAGAAAAAGGCGCCTGCCCGGTTTGCAAAGGCCTCGGTATTGAAGACCGCCTCGACCCTGACCTTCTGGTCGCTGACGAAACGAAATCACTCCGTGACCGTGCGCTGGTGATAACAGCACCCAACGGCTATATTATCTATTCGCAGGTGACCATGGATGTGCTCGACCAGGTTTGCCACTCAGAAGGGTTCTCTGTCGATATTCCCTGGAAAGATCTTACATCTGAACAGAAAAATATCATCCTTTACGGAAGCAATAAAATTGAGATCCCATTCGGAAAACATACGCTGGAGTCGCGGATGCGGTGGAGCGGCATTACGGCAAAACCACGTGAGATAGGCTATTACAAAGGAATTCTCCCGATCATGGAAACCATCCTGAAACGGGAGCGCAATAAAAACATCCTTCGGTTTGTCAGAACCTGCAAATGTCATGCGTGCAATGGCAGGCGGCTGAATGAAAAAGCGCTATCGGTAAGGATCGCGGGGAAAAACATTGCCGAACTGGCCGCATTTCAGCTGGATGAATTAAAAGAAGTCTTAATTAATATGGACTTTCCTGGTAACGTTAAACAAATTGCCGGACCAATCCTTGAACAGATAATAAAACGGATCGATGTACTCGATCGATTAGGTATTTCCTATCTTTCGGCAAACCGTGAATCAGGCAGCCTCTCGGGGGGTGAATCACAGCGCTTGCGGCTTGCCAATCAGTTGACAACCGGGTTGCAGAATTTATTGTACTTGTTAGATGAGCCATCGATCGGACTTCATCCAAGGGATACACAAAAGCTGCTGGAGATCCTTAAAGAACTCCGCGATAAAGGGAACTCCGTGGTGGTGGTTGAACATGAGGAAGAATTTATCCGTCATGCCGACTGGCTTGTCGATATAGGACCTGCAGCAGGAATCCATGGTGGAGAGGTTTTGGTAAACATCCCCACCGCTGAAATCCCTTATCTTCCGGAAAAAGAAATCCGGAAAAGCCGGACGCTTTCTTTTCTTACAGGAATTGAAAAGATTGAGATCCCACGAACACGGCGGAAAGGGGAAGGTGAAATCATCATTAAAGGAGCATCGGCCCATAATCTGAAAAACATTGATGCAACTTTTAAACTGAAGGCCCTGAACGTCATTACCGGCGTTTCCGGCGCAGGTAAGTCATCATTAGCCGAAGATGTACTCGGGAAATTCCTGAAGAAAGCCCTGACCGGTAGTGGCAACCGACCCGTTGAATGTGATTCCATCAGCGGATATTCCGATATCAAGAAAATTATCGATATTGATGATTCACCCATTGGTCGCACTCCCAGGAGCAATCCTGCTACCTATTCCGGGCTTTTTGATCCTGTTCGTGATCTTTTTGCAAACCAGCCTTTGTCGAAATTGAGGGGGTATGATAAAAGCCGTTTTTCATTCAATACTGCAGGAGGCAGGTGCGAAGAATGCCAGGGTGCCGGTTACCAGGAGGTCGGGATGCATTTCATGGGCAATGTTGAAATCCTTTGCGAAAAATGTGAAGGAAAGCGGTTTGATAACGAAACGCTTGAAGTAACTTATAAAGGAAAGAATATCTTTGATGTCCTCGATATGTATGTCAGCGAAGCCCTGGAGTTTTTCATGGATCAGCCGGGTATCCTGCGTTTCCTCCATACCATGAACGACCTGGGTCTCGGATACCTGAAGCTGGGACAGCGATCCACCACGCTCAGCGGCGGTGAAGCCCAACGAGTGAAACTGGCAACAGAACTTGCATTCACACATTCAGCACATACACTTTATATTCTTGATGAACCTACCACCGGGTTGCACCAGGCCGATGTCAGGGTGCTACTCTCTGCCCTTGATACCCTTATTCAACAGGAAAATACCGTGATCCTCATTGAACATCACCTTGGCGTGATCGCAGCAGCCGACCATGTCATTGACCTTGGACCCGGAAGCGGAAAAGAGGGCGGATCAGTTGTTGTAACCGGAACGCCGGAAGGGATCGCGGATTGCACTGATTCTTACACTGGCCAAGCCTTACGGGAATACATGGCCTCCATCAATTATAAACCTGAGGCTCACGGTTCACGGTTCACGGTTCACGAATCCCAAACTTCCTCCTCTCTCATCCCACATCCCATTACCCACACATCCAGCATCAAACATCCAGCATCCAGCATCAGTTTCGACGGAGTCTCTACCAACAACCTTCAAAACATATCCGTACAAATTCCACATAACAAGATCACGGTGATGACGGGAATCTCGGGAAGCGGTAAATCTTCCCTTGCATTTGATACGGTATTTGCTGAAGGCAGGAACTGTTTCCTGGAAAGTTTTTCTACTTACGCCCGTACACGGCTGGGTATGAAAGACAAACCCGATTTCGAAGAAGTGTCGGGACTCACTCCCACCCTTGCGGTCGACCAACGCATGATCGGCGCCAATCCACGTTCCACGGTAGGCACCATGACAGGCATCTATGATTTTTACCGTTTGTTATATGCCAGGGTCGGGCGATCCGGATCGAAAGCCGTACCTGTTCTTTCTTCCCTGTTTTCATTTAATCATCGGCATGGAGCATGCCCGGAATGTGACGGGCTTGGATCTGTCACTGTTTGCGACCCCGTTCTTCTGGTTACCCACCCAGAAAGGTCAATCCTCGCAGGCGCACTGGATGGCACGAAAACCGGAAAATTTTACGGGGATCCTTACGGACAGTATGTTTCGACACTCAAAGCAGTTGGAAAATCACGCAGTGTTGATTTTTCCCTGCCCTGGCATGAACTTCCGGACCACGCAAAGAACCTGGCAATGGCCGGTGCCGGTGATGAAATTTTTGATGTCACCTGGGAATACCGGAGAAACAAACGTGAAGGGCAACATCATTTCAAAGGCTGCTGGCAGGGATTTGTTTTCCTGGTTAATGAAGAATACATACGGAAACATGCCGATCACAGGGGTAATGAGATGATGGATGTTATGAAGAAGGAACAATGCCCTTCTTGTCACGGGGCGCGGCTTTGTTCAGAGGCACTCTCTTACAAGGTTCAGGGGATCAATATTGCACAGCTTTCGGCCATAACGGTTTCAGCATCTATCAGGTTTTTCAGGGATCCCTTATTTTTACTTGAACATCCGGCCTTAAAGATCATCGCTTCACCCCTGGTCCAGGATATCCTTAAACGTCTTGAGTTTATTCACGGAATGGGATTATCCTATCTTTCGGTCGACCGTAGTTCATCCACGCTGTCCGGTGGCGAGGCGCAGCGGATCCGTTTAGCGGGACAGATAGCTTCAGAGTTGACGGGGATCACCTACGTGCTGGATGAACCTACCATCGGATTACACCCGGCAGATGTCAACCGTCTGATGGAGATGATCCGGAACCTGCAAAGGCAGGATAATACGGTGGTGATCGTTGAACACGACCGGGATGTCATTCTTTCTGCAGATCATATCATTGATCTCGGACCGGGTGCCGGAAGCTTGGGAGGAAAAATCCTGGCAGAAGGAAGTCCTGAAGAGATCATTCACAACGCTGCCTCTGTAACAGGGCCGTTTTTGATGAAACGGGAGTTCCCCCTGAATCAACCTGAACGTCAATTATTGCCAGGTCTGTTCATCCGGAATGCAAATGCCAATAACCTAAAAGGGTTTAACCTTACGATCCCTTGTGGCGGCATGACCGTCATAACAGGTGTCTCGGGCAGCGGGAAGTCCAGTCTACTGTTTGATGTGCTGTTTGCCTCCTGGAAGAATTCAAAACCAAACGGCTGTGACCTCATTAACGGACTTGAACAATTTGAGCTCGTGATTCCGGTTCATCCCCGTTCGGAATTCACCGGTTCAAACGGAACTGCAGCCACTTTTACAGGAATCTTTGATAAGATCCGCGAACTCTTTGCAAAATCAGAAGATGCGATCCGTCTCAATCTTGGAAAAAATCATTTTTCTTTCCTGAATAAAGAAGGAGGTTGCCCGCATTGCCAGGGAGCCGGCAAGATCAGGGTAAGTATGGATTTCATGTCGGATGTTCCAGTGATCTGCGAGGAATGCCGGGGTATGCGGTACAACAGCACGGTTCTGTCGTGCCGGTATAAGGAAAAAACCATTGCAGAAGTACTTGATATGAGTTTTTCAGAAGCATCAGTTTTTTATAATGATCAAAAGATCGTTCCCGGATTGAAAATCCTTGAAAATGTCGGGTTGGGTTACCTTCATCTCGGTCAATCCCTGGATACCCTGTCGGGTGGTGAAAGTCAACGCCTCATGCTGGCAAAGGAATTGATGAAACCCATGAAAGGAAATAATCTGTATCTCTTTGAGGAACCGTCAACCGGGCTGCATTTCCTGGATATCATTCACCTGAATGAACTTTTCCAGAGTCTTACAGATAAAGGACATACACTGCTTATTATTGAACATGATCCGGAGATTATTCTGCATGCCGACTGGATCATCGACCTTGGACCAGGAGGAGGCGATATGGGAGGTTCTGTCGTTGCATCAGGAAGACTAGCTGATATCCTGGAAAACCCTGATTCAGCAACTGGAATATTCTTATATAAATATATTCAGAATAGCTCCTTCCGGAATTGGGCAGATTAAATCGATGCTTCGAGTTGAAATCATTGTCCCTTTTAAAAGAAGAAAGAAAATCTGTATTTTTGCAAACCTAAATTAATGGTGACTTGTCATCATTATTAGCAAACCAGAAATTTATCATTAATTAAATTTAAGATGAGATTAAAAGCCTTACTGATTGGATTTTTGTTTTTACCTTTTGCCGCTTACCTGCAAGTCCTTAAAGGACCAACCACCAATGTTATAGAAACCACGATAGAGATGTCTGCCGGGAAAGTTACTTTTGAAAACTTTTTCATAGATAAGACCATGCGATTGGATCTCTACCACACAGGGAATGCAACGGAAGAACATTTTACGACCGACCAGGTTGTATCTGACGGGATATGGCCAGGAAGCAGGACACAGCTCATTGACCGGCTCGGACTCGGGCAGTATTTCTTCGAGGTGCTCGACAGCGAAACCAAAACGCCGATCTATTCCCGTGGTTTTTCAAGTATTTTCGGGGAATGGCAATCGACACCGGAAGCAGTAAAAGAAAACGGAACGTTTCATGAATCCTTACGTTTCCCATGGCCCAAGAAACCGGTCATCGTGATCCTGAAAAAAAGAAACCCGGAGAACAAACTCCAGGCAATATGGACTACAACTATTGATCCTTCTTCCCGTCAGGTCAATCCTGCCGATATCGTACCAACCCATAAGATTGATGTGATCCTCGATAACGGGCCGGCATCTCAGAAATTAGATATTGTCATCCTTGGAGACGGCTATTCTGCAAATGAGATGGAAAAATTCTGGAACGATGTAAAACGTCTTACAAACGTGTTGCTGAATGTTGAGCCTTTCAAATCAAGGAAAAGTGACCTGAACATCCGCGCAATCGAAACACCTGCAGCGCAGTCGGGCGTGAATAAACCCCACCCGGGTGTGTTTAAGCGTACTCCCCTCTCCGTATCTTACGGGATCTTCGATTCCGAAAGATATGCATTGACCTTTGACAATAAGACGGTCCGGAATATCTCATCCGAAGTTCCTTATGACTTCATGGTAATCATGATCAATGAAAAGACTTATGGAGGCGGCGGGATTTACAACCTCTACACCACTGTTTCCGCTGATAACAAATTTGCCGATTACATCATGGTTCATGAATTCGGACATCACTTGGGAGCCCTGGCCGATGAATATTATACTTCTTCGGTTTCCTATGAAGCACAGAAGATCACGGTGGAACCCTGGGAACCCAATGTTACCGCCCTACTGGACAAAGATAACCTGAAATGGAAATCTGTCGTTGAACCCGGGACACCTATTCCGACACCCTGGAATAAAGAAGCTTTCGATAAATTCGGGTACAAAATCCAGAAGGAACGCGACAGCCTTCGCCAGGCAAATGTCCCTGAAAGTGTGGTGGAAGATCTTTTCACGCGCCAGATGAAGCAGGAAAATCAGTTCTTCTCCACAGAAAAATATGCCGATAAAGCCGGCGCTTTTGAAGGCGCCGATTATACCCAGAAAGGACTTTACCGGCCGCAGCTCGACTGTATCATGTACACCCGGCACATGAAATTTTGCAAGGTTTGCCGGAAAAGCCTGGAAGCAGTGATCGACGAATATACACAATAAAGATTTTGTTGGCCGATGTTTCCGGAGGATCCTGTAATCGAAGTTAAAAATGTTGTCAAGTCCTTCAAGGCCGTCCAGGCAGTCAGGGGCATAAATCTCCAAATTTTTCAGGGGCAGTTTGTTGCTTTACTAGGACCTAATGGCGCCGGGAAAACAACCCTCGTGGAAATGATTGAAGGTATCCAGAAACCCGACCAGGGAGAGATCTTTATCCTCGGGAGAAAGTGGAAAGGCAATGAAGATGAACTGCGGAATGTCATCGGGCTATCCCTGCAGGAAACCCGGTTCATAGACAAGCTTACTGTACGTGAAACGGTAAAGTTGTTTGCAAGTTTTTTCGAACTGGATGACAGGCGTGTAGAGGAGATCATTTACCTGACCGGACTTGAAGAAAAGAAGAAATCCTATGTTGTCAATCTCTCCGGCGGACAACGCCAACGGCTGGCCATCGGGATCGCCCTGCTAAACAATCCAAAAATACTGTTGCTGGATGAACCCACAACCGGTCTTGACCCCAATGCCCGCCGTGAGATCTGGGCAATTCTCAAGGGACTGAAAGAACGTTCGCAGACTTCCCTTATCCTTACCACGCATTACATGGAAGAAGCAGAGAAACTCTGCGACCGGATTGTGATCATCGACAATGGACTGATCCTGAAAGAAGGCACGTTGGGGGAATTGCTCGGCGCCGAAAACCAGGATCAGTCAGAAAACGGGCAACACATGAAGGTGAATAACCTTGACGACCTTTTTACCGTTTTAACCGGAAGGCATCTCCATGAATAGTCCTTTTCGATATAAACAACTGGTACAGCTTACCCTCGCATATTTCCGGCAGATTATCCGTGAACCTGGTGTATTGTTCTGGGGAATTGCATTTCCCATCCTGATGTCCCTTGGTCTGGGGATCGCATTCACCAAAAAAGCTGATATATTCAGGGATGTAGCCTGGATTAAAACACAGAACATCCAGGCCGGGCAACCAGTTTCAGTGATCAAAAACTTCCTGGAGACACATAAAGCCAAAGTGGAAGAAGACAAAGAAAGAAACCTGAGTTACCGCCTCACCATACCCGATGATAAGTTGGGCAACACCACTTTCACTTTCCGGATCATGGACTGGCAGAAGGCCATGATACTGCTAAAGCGTGGCAACCTTACCATGATTATTGACGAGAAGAACGGGCAGATCGATTTTCATTTTGATCCACTCAACCCTGATGCCCAGCTGATCTACCTGAAACTTTCCAATCTTTTTCAAAATCCCTCGGTGCTTCAGGTGAACAGCAACGCGAATATCAAGCCCCTGACGGTTACAGGAACAAGGTATGTTGATTTCCTCGTGCCCGGGCTGATCGCTATGGGTGTCATGATGTCGATCATGTGGGGCATCAGTTATGAGATCATTGATAACCGGTCAAAAAAGCTGCTCCGCAGGATGGTAGCCACCCCGATGAAAAAGTCGCATTACCTGATCGCCCTGATCACAGTCAGACTGGGGATGAATTTCGTGGAATCCGGACTTTTGTTTCTCTTTACATTTCTGGCTTTCGGGATCAAGGTGCAGGGAAGTATTCCTGCCTTGCTGACCATCTTCATGGCCGGAAACATTGCTTTCGCCGGGATCGCTATTTTCATGTCATCCCATACGGCAAAAACCGAGATCGGGAACGGGCTTATCAACCTTGTCTCCATGCCAATGATGGTGCTTTCCGGCATCTTTTTCAGTTACCATAATTTTCCTGAATGGAGTTCCTCCATCATCCAGAAATTTCCCCTTACGATGCTGGCTGATGGCATACGCAGCGTATTCATTGAGGGTGCAGGATTTGCCGAGATCACTATCCCATCCCTCATCCTGGCCGGTATGGGGATCATTTTCTTTCTGGCTGGGTTAAAAATCTTTCGCTGGCATTAATTAGCTGATGAGCTGACGAGTTGGCGAGCTGACGAGTTGGCGAGCTGGCGAGCTGGCGAGGTCCTGGTTACTTTGTCACTTTGTTACTTTACTTCGCCACCCCGATCACGCCACAAGCCACCCTTGGGCCGGCGTTTCCCGAAGGTTGGCTTTTTAAGTCATCCTCCCCTTGATGCACTATGATGGACTTGCCCAGGATTGTATTCGGACCATTCAGTTTGATCACAGTATCAATATATTCGAGGTGAGCCTTGCCCGATTCGTCGGCCTCCAGGTTTCCCATATCTCCCATATGCCGCGACATAGACATCGGGGCTCCATGGGCTTTCCCTTCCGGGTTAAAGTGCCCTCCGGCTGACATTCCATCCGCCGAACTGCAATCTCCGAATTCATGAATATGAAATCCGTGCTTCCCTTTCGACAATCCCCGGATATCAGCAACCACTTTTACGCCTTTTTCCGTTTGAGTAAAGGTTATTGTACCACTTACATTGTTTCCCTGTGTCGAATATAGAATGCAGATGGCTTTTTCAATTTTCTCCATCGAATGGGTTCCCATGTTCATCTGGGAAAATCCATTCATCCCTGAAACCAGTAATAATACCAGTATCCAGGCCATTATTTTGTTCTCTTTCATTGTACGTTTTGATTTATTAAAGACGAAAGCAATAAATTTTATCATTTAATTAAGACTTAATAAATGCAAAGATAATGATTGCAGGGCTATAATGAAAGAAAATATATTCACAAAATTCAGAATGGGATAAAAAAGGGGTTAAATCCATATTTGATGTGCTGCAAATAAAAAGAATTTTACGGCCAAGACACAAAAAAAACCCTCTGTGAGCCTCAATATATTCTCTGTGGATCTCTGTGTAATAATTTTAAACGAATCCCTGAATTGGAATTACACAGAGTTACACAGAGAATTCACAGAGAAACACAGAGACAAAAAAATATTCTGTTAGCCTCTTGATGTCTTAGCGGTAACGTTTTTTCAAATAATCTTTCAAAAATTTTAAAAAGATCAAACCTGAACATCAAAGAACGAATTAGCCAAAAAAGGTGGATTACATTCTTTCGGGAACTTCAATTCCCAGTAGCCACATGGCTCTTTTAATGACAGTTCCTGTAAAGTAGGATAATTTCAACCGCAACAGCATAGCATTTTTATCTTCTTCTTTCAAAACCGGGATCTCCTGGTAGAATTGATTGTATTCTTTGGAAAGATCGTAAACATAGTTTGCAATGGTTGCAGGGCTGTAGTCTTCCCCTGCTTGAACCACCACTTGTGGGAATTCGTATAGGAGCTTAAGGATTTCTCTTTCCTGGGAAAGAAGAGATGCTGGATGCTGGATGCTGGATGCTGGATGCTGGATGCTGGATGCTGGATGCTGGATGCTGGATGCTGGATGCTGGATGCTGGATGCTGGATGCTGGATGCTGGATGCTGGATGCTG
>JBEKST010000092.1:0-10320 GCA_049516815.1 Bacteroidales bacterium
TGATGATGGAGGCCTTTGTGGTATAGATATGAGGGGTGTAAAGCGGATTGGCAAGAAAGGTCATGGTTCCGGGAAGACCTTCTTCAATTTTTGCGAGTCTGGATACGACTACTTCCGGATCCCCTTCCACTTTACCATTCAGAATGTCTGCGATCTGTCGTGCGGTAAACTCCATCAATACTCTTTATTATAGATAATTACACTCAGAAAAGGCTTGCAAGTTACCAATTAATTTCGAATCAGCCAGAAAATATTTTCCCCTCAACCTGTCAGTTTACGAGGTTTTTTGGGTAACACAAAAGGTATTTGCTCACCGGTGTTGACAGGACTGAGATGTTAAGCTGGTCAGATGCTTCGGAAACATCCACAAGTTCATTGTTGCGGAATTGGATCCGGATCCTGTCATGTTGGGGATTATAGGCATTGTTCGTAACGGTACCTTCCACAAGAAAATATGTGATCTCTTCTTCTCTTAACCGGAATTGTGCTGCCGTCTTTTCCTTCAGTGAAGTGACATATTCCGGGTCAAAAGGATCATTCTGGATCTCGACTTTGTATAAGTGCCGGTCGACCAGACTTTTGCATAGCCAGGAAAGAATGGGATCCCGGTGCGTTGTCCAAACTTTGATGGCGGAAAAAATATCGTAATCATCCAGCTTTGAAAAATCTTCGATCCATTTTCGTTCTTCAAGAAAATGATCAATGGTAATATTGGAATAAAGAAAAAGATGCAGCACCGGTGAACAGAACAAGGGGATATCTTCCGAGGCCAGTTCCTTGGCCCGTTTCAGGATGTTTACCAGCATGTATTCTGCGGCGACTACAGTTTTATGGAGATATACCTGCCAATACATCAGCCGTCTGGAAATGATGAATTTTTCTATGGAATAAATACCTTTTCCTTCCACCACAAGCTGATCATCCACTACCGTAAGCATCTTGATGATCCGGTCGGTATTGATTACCCCTTCTGCCACGCCCGTAAAGAAACTGTCACGCGACAGATAGTCAAGCCGGTCCATATCGAGCTGACTCGAAACAAGCTGATGTAGGAATTTTTTCGGATAATCATTCCGGAATATTTTATTTGCTGTATCTAATCGATGATTCAGGAAATCGTTCAGTGAATCCATCATAAGCAAGGAAAGATCTTCATGGGAGAGGTCTTTTACTATGGTCTGTTCCAATGCATGAGAGTAAGGGCCATGGCCGATATCATGCAGCAGGATAGCGCAAAGAACGCCTTCTTCTTCATCCGAAGAAATTATAATCCCTTTCGACCGCAACACTTCCACCGCCTGAGTCATGAGGTGCATGGCTCCCAAGGCATGCTGGTACCGTGTGTGAACGGCTGAAGGATATACATAAAGCGTTAGTCCGAGTTGGATGATCCTGCGCAACCGCTGAAACCAAGGATGTTCGATGATATCGAAAACAAGTGTATTGGGTATCGTGATCAATCCGTAAACAGGATCATTGATAATTTTTCGTTTATATGGCAAGTCGTTCATTGCCGGATTCCTTGTAACTTTGTTAAAAGATGATAAAAATACGTAATGCAGACAATAAAAGCAATATTACGACATTTTATCCTATATGATAAATTAGAAAACCATGGTGAAGACGAATATTTTATGGGTGGATGATGAGATAGACCTTTTGAAACCGCACATCATTTTTTTAAAAGAAAAAGGTTATGGGGTAGATACCTCGAACAACGGCCAGGAAGCCATCGAAATTTTAAGAAAGAAAGATTTTGACATTGTTTTTCTGGATGAGCAGATGCCAGGGTTATCGGGGATTGAAACACTGATGAAGATGAAATCTGATTTCCCAAACCTTCCGATCGTAATGATCACCAAGAGCGAGGAAGAAACGATCATGGAAGATGCCATCGGATCTAATATCTCCGATTACCTCATTAAACCTGTTAATCCCAACCAGATCCTGCTCTGCCTCAAGAAAAACCTGGAGACCAAGAAACTGGTCAGCGAAAAAACCACCTTTCAGTACCAGCAGGAATTCCGGAATATCGGGATGGAGATCAGCCCCCGGTTGAACCATGAAGAATGGGTAGAAGTGTACAAGAAAATCACTTACTGGGAACTGAAACTGGAGAAATCGCAGGACGAAGGAATGAACCAGGTGCTGAAAATGCAGAAAGATGAAGCAAACCATGCCTTCTCGAAGTTTTTTGAGAAAAACTATACCGATTGGTTGAATAATAAAAACATAGACAAACCGGTTCTGTCGCACAACCTGATAAAGGAGATGATCTTTCCACTCCTGAACGATGACCGCCCGCTTTTCGTCATCCTGATCGATAATTTCCGATACGATCAGTGGAAAGTATTGCAACCTTTGCTGGAAGAATATTTCCGGGTTGAAAAGGACGAGATCTATTTCAGCATCCTTCCCACTGCAACCCAGTATGCAAGGAATTCGATCTTTGCAGGTCTGCTACCGACAGAAATTGAAAAGAAATATCCGAAATACTGGATGAATGAAGACGAAGAGGGGACAAAGAACAATTATGAAGGAGAGTTGCTGGGAGAGCTTCTGAAACGGTATGGGCGGGATGTCCGGTATTCCTATTATAAGGTGCTGAACATGACCTATGGAAGGAAACTGGTGGAGTCGTTGCCCAACCTGATGGTGAACAAGTTGAATTTCATCGTCTATAATTTCGTCGATATGCTTTCGCATGCCCGTACCGAGATGGAGATCATCCGGGAACTGGCCGATGATGAAAAAGCTTACCGTTCGCTGACAATGCAGTGGTTCCAGCATTCGCCGCTTCTTGATATTTTTAAGTTCCTTGCGGAGAAGGATGTCAACGTGGTGATCACGACCGATCACGGTTCGATTCGGGTAACTAACCCGGTGAAGATACTAGGCGACCGGAATACCAATACCAATCTCCGGTACAAAACAGGGAAAGCACTGAAATTTGAACACAACGAGGTGTTCGAGATCAGGAATCCCGCGGATGCCTTCCTCCCGAAAATGAATGTAAGTTCGAATTATGTTTTCTGCATGAATTATGATTTCTTTGCCTACCCGAACAACTACAATTATTATGTGAACTATTATAAAAACACGTTTCAGCACGGAGGTGTTTCGATCGAAGAGATCATGATCCCGTTTGTTGTCATGAAGCGGAAATAATAATTTTATCTATATCTGAATTGATCCTGAACGTTACCAACGAATCCGGTCTGGTGCCGGCTGCAGAGAAGTTACTGGCTACCTTTCCCGGCCGCCGTGTATTTGCATTTTACGGGAAGATGGGCGCCGGTAAAACCACTTTCATCAAGGTTATTTCTTCTGTTCTGGGAGCCGTGGATGTTGTTCAAAGTCCTTCTTTTGCCATCATCAATGAATACAAGACTACAACAGGTGATTCCATCTTTCACTTTGATTTTTTCAGGATCAGGAAGACCGAGGAAGTTTTTGACCTCGGCTATGAAGACTACATTTATTCCGGGGCTTATTGTTTCATTGAATGGCCGGAAGTGATGGAGGAATTGTTACCCGGCGATGTTGTAAAGATAAAGATCAGTGGTGAAGATCAAAGGCGGATAGAGTTTTAGCTGATGAGCTGATGAGCTGATGAGCTGATGAGCTGATGAGCTGATGAGCTGATGGATAAAAGGACTAAAGTTAAGTTAATTGAACTTCTCGTGAGCTTGTGAGCTCATCAACTCACCAACTATTTTGTATCTTCGTATGAAATTTTCAGATCATGGAGGAACAGAAATCAAAATACAGCGAGTTTCTCAGACCGCAGGAAGAGATGCTGGAGGTTGGCAGGCAGAAAAGCAAGCTCACGATAGGGGTCCCGAAAGAAAGCAGTTCCCAGGAAAACCGGATCGTGCTCATTCCCGATGGAGTAGGTTTATTAACGAAGCACGGACACCAGGTAGTCTTAGAAGCAGGGGCCGGTATTTCAGCGCATTTTACCGATCACGAATACAGTGAAGCAGGAGGGCAGATTGTTTATTCACCTGATGAGGTTTACAAATCCGACCTGATCCTGAAAGTCGCGCCCGTAACGCCCACCGAGTTGGAGTTCCTGAAACCCCGGCAGACCCTCATCTCAGCTTTGCAGATTGGGATCCAGAAAGAAGAATATTTTCGTTCCCTCATACAGAAAAAAGTTACTGCTCTGGCTTTTGAACTGATCCGCGACCGGGCGAATACATTTTCTGTGATCCGCGCTATGAGTGAGATTGCAGGTAGTACTTCCATTTTTATTGCCGCCGAATACCTATCCGATCCGGAATATGGGAGGGGTAAGATGTTTGGGGGCTTTACCGGGATCCGTCCATCGGAAGTAGTGATTATCGGTGCGGGTACAGTTGGCGAATATGCCACCCGTTCAGCTATAGGATTGGGTGCCCTGGTGAAGGTTTTTGATAATTCCGTTTACCGGTTGCGGAGGTTGCAGAACAACCTGGGAATGCGTGTTTTTACGTCCATCCTGCATCCAAAAGTAATACTCGAATCGATGCGCACGGCAGACGTTGTGATAGGGGCAATCCATACAAAAAACGGGAAAACCCCCTGCCTCATCACCGAGGATATGGTCAGCCAGATGAAAGAAGGCTCCATCATCATAGATGTCAGCATTGACCAGGGAGGATGCTTTGAAACTTCCCATCCGACCACGCATAAAAACCCGGTATATAAAGTTCATGGAATCACGCATTATTGCGTTCCGAATATTCCTTCACGGGTTCCCCACACAGCATCCCAGGCTTTGAACAACATCTTCGTTCCGGTCATCCTGGATATCGGAACGGAAGGAGGTATCGACAATTTGCTGAAAATGGATCATGGCGTAAGGCAGGGTGTTTACCTTTACAACGGTGTCAGCACCAATTCCTTTATCAGCCGGTATTTTAACCTCCCTTTCCAGGATATTGATCTGTTGATGGCAACTTTTCATGAAGGATGATCCGACAGTATGCAACTTACTCTGAACACCGGCCCTGGAAAAGCTGCCGGGATCTATACCGGATCCAATGTTTTTCAGGAATTGAATACATTTCTCGGAAACCTATCACCTGGCCCGGATTCCATCTTTATTCTTACCGATAAACAAAGCCGGTCCTGTTGCCTGGAAGTTTTAACATGCGCTGTTCCGTCCTTGTTAGCGGCAGAAGTATTGGAAATCCCGGCAGGTGAAAAAAATAAATCCTTACAATCCGCAGAACATCTTTGGAATATCCTTGCCATGAAAGGCGCTTCCAGGCGTTCATTAATGATTAACCTCGGAGGCGGCGTCATCACTGACCTCGGCGGATTCGTGGCATCGACTTTTAAACGCGGAATCCCGTTCATTAATATCCCCACTTCCCTGCTCGGAATGGTAGATGCCGCTATTGGCGGGAAAACCGGAATAAACCTCGGAGATATTAAAAACCAGATAGGCACTTTTCATAATCCCGACGCAATTTTTATCTCTACCGGATTTCTTGGAACACTCGATTCTTACGAGTTGCTTAGCGGTTTTGCGGAGATCATCAAGATTGCGCTTGTCGCGGATATCCGCCTGTGGAAAAAACTAAGTTCAATCCGGCTCAAGGATCTCCTGAAGATGAAACCGGATAACGAGATCTGGGAGGATCTTGTTTCTGCATCGGTTGCGATAAAATGCCGTATTGTTGAACAAGACTTCAGAGAAAAGAATTTCCGGGAGATCCTCAATTTCGGGCATACTATCGGCCATGCCTTTGAATCCCTCTCCCTGCAAACGAATAGAAACCCCTTGTCGCATGGCCATGCAATTGCCCTTGGAATGATCTGCGAAAGCTATTTATCAGTCGTGAAATCCGGATTGGATTCAGGGGACAGGGATGCCATCATCCGAATGATATTTCCGGATTATGAATATTATCCCCTACACAGGAAAGACTTGGATTTCATGATGGAATTCATCGGACACGATAAAAAAAGAAGAAGTTCAAAGGTGTGTTTTTCCCTGCTCAGCTCGCCAGGAAAAGCAATTTCCGGAGAACCCTGCGAACCATTTGAAATTATAGAATCTATTGATTTTTATCGTACACTTGAACGATGAGAGAGGTGCCATGAAAACCATTACGATAAAAAAAACAGATCGAAACCTGATTGGTTGCATTCGTTTGCCTTCCTCCAAAAGCATCAGTAACCGTTTGTTGATCATCCGGGCTCTTGCTTCTGACGGCTTTGACATCACGAATCTTTCTGATGCTGATGATACACTTCTTCTCCAGGAGTTACTGCAAAAGATCCGGGAACACAAGGACCGGTTGTCGATGACCGAACTTGATACAGCAAATGCCGGTACTGTGATGCGTTTTCTCACGGCCTACCTTTCGATGGTTCCGGGCAAGTGGATCCTTACCGGTTCGGAACGCATGAAAAAACGGCCGATCGGGATCCTTATCGACGGGCTGAAGTCAATGGGCGCACAAATAGATTATCTTTCAAAACTGGGCTATCCTCCGGTAATGATCCATGGAACTTCCCTGAAAGGCCGGGAAATCATTGTGGATCCCGGCATCAGCAGCCAGTTTGTTTCTGCCCTGATCCTGATTGGGCCGAAGATACCCGGCGGACTGACCCTGCATCTCAGCGGATCTGCAGTTTCTTTTCCATATGTGAAAATGACGATAAGTTTATTGAAAAATTTCGGGATCCATGTTGTACAGGAACGCAGCCGGATTTTCATCGCAGAAGGAGATTACCTTCCCTGCAATTATACGGTGGAACCTGATTGGTCGGCTGCAGCCTTCTGGTATGAAGCAGCAGCATTGGCTGATCATGTGGACCTGGAACTGGAATGCCTTACAAGGGAAAGTATACAGGGCGATTCCGTCGTCAGTGACATCTTCCGGACTTTCAACGTCGTTACGGAATTCACCGCAAAAGGAGTTCATCTGACAAAATCATCCCAACCTTTACAGTTAGATCAATTTAAATTTAATTTTTCAGATCACCCGGATATTGCCCCGGCCGTGATCACATCTTGCTCCATGCTTGGATTACATGGTTTATTTACCGGTTTAAAAAGTCTTCAGCTCAAAGAAACCGATCGCCTCCTGGCATTGAAAACCGAATATGAAAAGATAGGCATCACGGCAGAAACCTATAGTACCGGCAACCTTATTCCTGCGATGGAGATCATGGCTGGCCGGGTTGCCTGTCCTCCCGGTTTGCAGATCAATACCTATGGTGACCACCGCATGGCAATGACCTTTGCTCCCCTCGCCATTCTGAACGATATTCGTATCGAGAATCCGGAAGTTGTCACAAAATCCTATCCCGGTTTCTGGAACGACCTTGTTTCGGTAGGATTTGAGATCATTGAGCAGAACCTTTAATTCCCTGGAAAAATCAACAATTTCAGCTGAAATCCGGATTATTCTGTTCTTAAAAATCTACTTTTTAGGAATACCGTTCTCTATTAATGAATTAAATCCGTATTTTTGAAAATTCAATTTGGACCTATATTTATAATCTATAACCTGAATTATGTTGGTTGACATTTTCATTCCCTGTTTTATTGATCAGATTTATCCTCAAACTGGGATGAACATGGTTAAAATCCTGGAAAAGCTGGGCGTGGATGTCCATTACAATGGAAATCAAACCTGTTGTGGTCAGATGGCTTTTAACAGTGGTTTCTGGGATGAAGCAAAGGAGATGGGAGCGAAATTCATCCGTGATTTTCCCAATGACAGACCGGTAATCAGTCCGTCGGCATCCTGTTCAGGCATGATAAAAAATTATTATCCATGGCTCTTCCACAATACTGCATTGCATTATGAATATAAGCAGCTGAAGAAAAACATGGTTGAGTTCACCGATTTCCTTGTTAATGTTTTAAAAATAGACGAGATCGGTGCAGAATTCAACCATGTGGTCACTTATCATGATTCCTGTGCTGCATTACGGGAATACGGAATCAGGGAAGAACCCCGTGCGTTGTTATCGAAGGTCAGGGGCTTGACATTGATAGAAATGAAAAACAACGATGTATGTTGTGGTTTCGGAGGGACGTTTTCGATCAAGTTTGAGCCCATTTCTACGGCCATGGCAGAACAAAAGGTTAAGCATGCGCTTGAAACCGGTGCTGAATATATTGTTTCAACTGACTCTTCCTGCCTGATGCACCAGCAAGCCTACATTGATAAACACCAGCTGCAGATAAAAACGATACACATAATTGATGTGCTGGCTTCCGGCTGGTAAGGTAAAAATAAAAGGTGCGATTATCCTGCTCAGATGACAGATGAAAAATATTCAGCGATTATAGCTCTTGAGCTGAACATTGCAGCCGGATTTGTTCGGAATACGATCCATCTCCTGGATGAAGGAGCTACAATTCCATTCATCGCCCGGTACCGGAAAGAGATGACGGGTAGTATGGATGAGGTCATCATCGCACGGGTTCGCGACCGTTTAAATCAATTGAAAGAACTGGATTCCCGTCGTGAGACCATTATCCGGTCACTAAAGGAACAGGAAAAGCTGACCCCGGAGTTGGAAGAAGCAGTTTATACTGCTGTTACCTTATCTGAACTTGAAGATATTTACCTTCCCTATAAACCGAAACGGAAAACACGTGCCAGCATTGCAAAAGAAAAGGGACTGGAGGGTCTTGCAAAAATTATTCTTTCGCAAAAATATGACGACCTGGAAGTACGGGCGAGATCATTCATCAATCCCGAGAAAGGTGTCAATTACGTGGAAGAAGCCATTGACGGGGCCTGCGATATCATTGCAGAGTGGATCAACGAACATATTTATGCCCGCAAACGGATCCGCCAGCTGTTCCAACGTGAAGGATTGATCTGTTCCAGGGTTGCAAAGGGTAAGGAACAGGATGGCGCCAATTACAGGAACTATTTTGAATTCAGGGAGGTGCTTTCAAAAGCACCGTCCCACCGTGTCCTTGCGATATTCCGGGGGGAAAGTGAATCTTTTCTTAAGGTCTCTGTAGAGGTGGATGATGCAAAAGCCATGGAGATCCTGGAAAAAATCTTCCTGCACGGTGACAATGCTTCCTCCGATCTGGTCAGAAGGACGATGAAGGATGCCTGTAAACGGTTGTTATTTCCTTCCATGGAGACCGAGATGCGACAGTGGGCAAAAGAGAGGGCCGATGCGGATGCGATTCATGTCTTTGCTGAGAATCTCCGGCAATTGCTTCTTGCACCGCCGCTTGGACAGAAAAATGTACTGGCGATCGACCCGGGTTTCCGTGCGGGATGTAAGATTGTAGTACTGGATAAACAGGGCAAATTAGTCCACAATGAAACCATTTACCCACATCCTCCCCAGGGTGAAGTAAAAGAGTCGATCCACAAGTTGAAAAGCCTGGTCAATGCATATAAAATCGAGGCCATTGCCATTGGTAACGGAACTGCAGGCAGGGAAACTGAAAGGCTGATCCGTTCTATTCCTTTTACCGGCGACCTGATTGCATTGATGGTAAATGAAAGTGGCGCCTCGGTCTATTCCGCCTCTGCCGTTGCAAGAAATGAATTTCCCGATTTCGATGTCACAGTAAGAGGCGCTGTTTCGATTGGAAGAAGGTTAATGGATCCGCTGGCAGAACTGGTTAAGATCGATCCGAAGTCGATCGGGGTAGGCCAGTACCAGCACGATGTGAACCAGTCAGCTCTGCAGCACAGCCTGGAAGACACAGTAGTAAGCTGCGTCAACTCCGTCGGAGTAGAGGTTAATACTGCCAGTGAACAGCTCCTGACCTATGTGTCGGGTGTAGGGCCACAGCTTGCAAAAAATATTATTGAGTACAGGAATAAAAAAGGCGCGTTCCGTTCACGGGATGAACTGAGAAAGGTCACCCGGTTTGGGGAAAGAGCCTTTGAGCAGGCTGCAGGCTTCCTCCGTATCCGTGATGCGGAAAACCTTCTTGACTGTAGTGCTGTTCATCCGGAAAGCTATTATGTGGTGAATAAAATGACATCACGGATGAACTGTTCCATAAGGGAACTCATGGAGAAAAAAGAGCTCAGGGAGCAGCTAAACCCGAATGAATTTGTTGATCAGACCATAGGGTTGCCTACCATCCAGGATATCTTACAGGAATTGGCAAAGCCAGGCCGTGACCCGAGAAAACAAATCGAAATGTTTGAATTCGATAAGAACATTCATTCCACCCTTCAACAGCTATGACAGCAACACCCTCATCGCCCTGAAGGAGCAAGGGCTTACCGTAATCTCAACAGACGACTATGCTGAGGCTGTTCTCTTCGGTAACCCACCGCCTCCTCGCAACCTTCCTCCAACTCCTCAATCTCCTGACCT
>JBEKST010000093.1:0-10238 GCA_049516815.1 Bacteroidales bacterium
GTACCCAATCAATGGGCATCGGATCGCCTATACCTGCTGCATGGTTATAAATAAGATATTTCTGAAAATCTTTTACCTGATCATCATTCAGGACAACTTCCGAGAATTCACCGATACCGGTATTCACACCATACATGATCTCATGGGCCTCAATTTTTCTTTCCAGCATGGCACGGCAGGCCTGAATCCGTTCAATGGCTTTCTTATCCAGTTCTACTTTTTCATTCTGGCGGGCAACGCGGACAACATCTTCAATGGTTAACCCTGTACCTTTAATAACAAGAGTCATTTTTTTCTACTATTGATTAGTATCTTGATTAAACTTTTTACTGCTACTATTGTTAGCTGACGAGCTGACGAGTTGACGAGTAAGTGAGTTTTTTTATTCTTCATTCTTCCTTGATTTCACTATTTTTAGCTCATCAGCTCGCCAGCTCATCAGCTCATCAGCTTCTCTTTCAACTGTTCCCATGTCACAGTTTTCTGTTCCCCGGTCTGCATGTCCTTTAGGGTTAGCATCCCTTCCTTCATCTCATTTTCACCAACCAGCACCACAAAAGGAATATTTTTACGGTTGGCATAATCCAGCTGCTTCTTCAATTTGACAGCTTCGGGAAATATTTCAGCAGGAATACCTGATTCCCGGAGGCCGGAAAGAATAGAAAGGCAATATTTTTCTTCTTCTGCCCCGAAATTCACAAAAAGAACTTTTGTAGTAGCTCCGATCATCTCAGGAAAAAGGTCCAGCTCATTCATCACATCATAGATCCTGTCGGCTCCGAAAGAGATCCCAACACCGGAAACACCTTTAAGGCCAAAGATCCCGGTAAGGTCATCATAACGGCCACCCCCGCAAACACTGCCTATAGGCACATCGAGTGCTTTTACTTCGATGATGGTTCCTGTATAATAATTAAGTCCTCGTGCCAATGTCGGATCGAATAAAATTTTTGCCTTCACTTTCAAATCTTCAACATAGGAAAAAATCTTTTTCAACTCCAGAATACCGCTATGACCTTCTTCCTTAGTACCAACACTACCATCCAATAGATTCAATCTTTCAGAATTATCATTATTTTCAACTTGCATTAAGATATCAAAAAGCTTATACACCGATCTTTGTTCGATACCAAAATTTAAAAGCTCTTCAATAACTCCTGCTTTTCTTTTTTTATCAAACTTGTCAAGAGCAGAAATAACCTTCGTGAAGTTATTAGTTTGGTTAATAGCTTCAATAATTCCTGCAAGGATTTTCCTGTTGTTCAGCAGGATTTCCACCTTCATTCCAAGACATGAGAAAACCGCATCAATAATCTGTATCAATTCCACTTCATTCAGCAGGGAATCGCTGCCGATCACATCCACATCGCACTGGAAAAATTCCCTGTATCGTCCTTTCTGGGGCCGGTCGGCGCGCCAGACAGGCTGAATCTGATATCGCTTGAAAGGGAAAGTGATTTCATTCTGATGTTGGACCACAAACCGTGCAAAAGGAACCGTAAGATCATAACGAAGCCCTTTTTCGGCGATAAATGGTGTAAGTTTTTTATAATCAGGAAAGTCTTTTTTATTATTCGTACTTCGTACTTCATACTTCGTACTTTCAACCCCTTCCAGGAAATCACCTGAATTCAGGATCTTAAAGAGCAGCTTATCACCTTCTTCTCCGTATTTTCCCAACAGGGTGGAAAGATTTTCCATGGCCGGTGTTTCGATAGGCTGGTAACCGAAAAGCTGGAATACTTTACGGATGGTGTCGAAAATATAATTCCTCCTCACCATTTCAAGCGGGGAGAAATCACGGGTGCCTTTGGGAATGGAAGGTTTCTGGAGTGACATTCCGGAAAATTTGTACAAAGATAATAATAATCGGGGAATCCAAAGACCCGTAAAAAGCCATGCAAATACCCGCTAAATCTGTCAATCTGCTTTCAGTTTCTTGTAGCGGATCCGTGTAGGAGTTTCATCGCCCAGTCTTTTCTTCCGGTTTTCTTCATATTCAGAATAACCACCTTCAAAGAAATAGACCTGGGAATTTCCTTCAAATGCAAGGATATGGGTTGCTACGCGGTCGAGAAACCAACGGTCGTGCGAGATGATTACCGCACACCCTGCAAAATTTTCAAGTCCTTCTTCCAGGGCCCGTAATGTATTCACATCAATATCGTTGGTGGGTTCATCGAGCAGGAGTACGTTTGCTTCTTCTTTCAGGGTAAGTGCGAGATGCAGCCGGTTGCGCTCGCCTCCGGAAAGCATCCCACATTTCTTCTCCTGGTCTGCCCCGGTGAAATTAAACCGCGCCACATAGGCCCTTGCATTCATCGACCGGCCCCCCAATTGGATGATCTCGCTGTTGTTTGAGATGACCTGGAAGACGGTTTTGTCAGGATCAATGGCGGTATGGCTCTGGTCTACATAACCGATCTTCACAGAATCGCCGATATTAAAGATTCCGGTGTCCGGCTTTTCAGAACCGATGATCAACCGGAACAAAGTGGTTTTCCCGGCGCCATTGGGGCCGATTACCCCTACGATCCCGGCAGGAGGAAGCGAGAATTTCAGGTTTTCGAAAAGCAGTTTATCCCCAAATGATTTTGCAACATCAAAGGCATCGATCACCTTATTTCCCAACCTTGGACCATTGGGAATATAGAGTTCCAACCGTTCCTCTTTCTGTTTAACATCTTCATTCAGCAGGCGTTCATAAGCTGCCAGTCTCGCTTTTCCTTTGGCCTGACGGGCTTTCGGCGACATCCTGACCCATTCAAGTTCCCTTTCCAGGGTCTTCCTGCGCTTGCTTTCCGATTTCTCCTCCATGGCCAGGCGGTTTGATTTCTGTTCCAGCCAGGATGAATAATTTCCCTGCCAGGGAATGCCTTCCCCACGGTCAAGTTCCAGGATCCAGCCGGCAACATTGTCAAGAAAATAACGGTCGTGCGTGATTGCGATAACGGTTCCTTTGTATTGCTTAAGATGCTGTTCAAGCCACTGTACCGATTCGGCATCCAGGTGGTTAGTCGGCTCATCCAGCAATAGGATATCCGGTTCCCTTAGCAGGAGACGACATAAGGCAACCCGTCTTTTTTCTCCTCCCGACAATACATTCACCGGGCGGTCACCTTCGGGGCAGCGCAGTGCATCCATCGCCCGCTGCAAGCGGCTGTCAAGATCCCATGCATTATGATTATCGAGCAATTCCGTCAATTCTCCCTGACGCTGTATCAGCTTATCCATCTCCGTATCCGAAAGAGGATCTCCAAACCGGGCATTCACCTGTTCATATTCCTCAAGCATATTGACGACCTCCTGAACGCCTTCCTGGACGATTTCCAGCACCGTTTTGGTTTCGTCAACCAGCGGTTCCTGTTCCAGCAAGCCAATAGTGTATCCCGGAGAAAAAACCACATCACCCTGGAAAGATTTCTCTGTATCCGCAATGATCTTCAGTAATGTTGATTTCCCGGAACCGTTCAGACCTATGATGCCAATTTTGGCCCCATAAAAAAAGGAGAGGTAAATATCTTTTAATACCTGTTTATGAGGAGGGAATGTCTTGCTGACATTCACCATCGAAAATATGATCTTTTTGTCGTCGGCCATTTTAAAATGTGAGATGTGAGATGTGAGATGTGAGATGTGAGATCATGTTTTACGAAACAATTTTTCAATTTTATCTGTCTCTGTCTCCCAGCTGAAATTATTGAGGATGTAATTATAACCTGCATAAGCCATCTGAGTAGCTTTTTCAGGATTGTCGAGGAGAAATAGAATATGGCGGGCATATGCTTCAGGGGTGTCGGCGATCAGGATCTCTTCATTTTCCTTTGCCTGGAGGGCTTGGTTGGCTAAGGGGGAGGTGATGCATGGTATCTGCATGGCCATAGCTTCCAGTAACTTATTCTGCAAACCAGTTCCGATCTGCATCGGAGCGATGAAAATCTTCGCCATTGCGTAGCATTCGCGCATATCAGGAACCCACCCGCTGACTTCAATATTTTCGGATTTCAATACCGAGACCCGGAGGTTAGGACTGGCGCCGGCGATCAGGATCCGGATTTCGGGTTTACGAGACAGAACAAGAGGAAGGATTTTATGTGCCAGGAATTCCGCTGCATTTATGTTCGGGGGATATCCCATATTTCCTGTAAACACCAGGTCGTATTGCTTCTCCCGGTTTATGGGCATGAAGAATGTGGTATCGACCCCGTTTCTGGCTACCACGATTTTTTCCCTGTCGGGATGAGGGATCAGATCCCTGTCGGGGATGGAGATGATGACTTTGTTGTCGAACATTCCGAAAACATCATGTTCATATCGAAGCAACCGCCGGTATTCCATCCTCAGGAATGGTCTCATATAAAAAGGTGTAGTGGCCAGCCGGCGTTCCACATTCTTCGAAAAAACATCCTGGTAATCCAGGGTTTTCGGGATGGGAATCCCTTTAACATATTCGGCAACCCGTATCAACTGACAGAAAATATGATCGGGTTTATGTTTGTCGATCAGCGAACGGATAATCCTGTCAATTCTTTTATTGTAAAAATAGCCTACCTGTAAAGGTTTATCGGAGAAAAGGGTCTTTACCAGATGAATATAAATAGAAACCCTGGATATGTCAATGATGTAAACATGCTTTGCATAAGTGGAAAGCACTTTTTCGGCATCTTCATGAATAACGGAATCGTTAAGCGCGCATAAAATGACCTCATGCTTTTGCGATAGTTGTTTTAACTGGTTAAACGCCCTTAGCTTATCTCCTTTTTCTGTAGGATAGGGTACACGTGGTAATAGAAAAAACAGTTTCATGAAGTGAACTTGGAAGAGCAAAAATAAATAAATCCCAGATCATTCCCTGATTTTTTGATAAAACCCGACCAGTTTTGAAATGATCAGATCGCGGTTGTACTCGGCCAATATGAGATCCCTGGCATTCCTGCCAACTGTTTCGCACAGGATCTTATTTTCGATGCAGGCCGAAATGCAGTGAACGAATTCTTCCGGAATGTCAGCGATAAAAATATCCTGGCCGTGGGTATACCGGATTCCTTCAGCACCCACGGTCGTGGAAATAATCGGTTTCCCGGTTGCCATTCCTTCGATGATCTTGATCCGGATCCCGCTTCCCGAAAACAATGGGACGATCAGGATAGCTTTCGAGCGCATAAATGCCTTGGCATCTTCCACTTCTCCCATGACCTCGACATTTGGAAACCGTTTTTTCCTGAGCCATCCTGGCATGTGCCGGCCTGCAAGATAATAATGCAGTCCGGGGTATTTGCGATGGATCTCCGGCCAGACCTGTTCCAGAAACCAGCAGATTCCTTCCAGGTTGGGGATCCAGTCCATCGCTCCGATCGAAAAAAGAGAAGGAAATTCAGGTTCATCCTTCGTTTCCGGAAATTGCTCCGGGTCAATTCCAAATGGGATTGCAACAACAGGAATCTGTCTTCCATCTTCCGGTTGCAGGCATTCTGCAGAACGGAAGAACGCCGCATCCTGCTCTGTTATGGCTGCAATGCCATCAAACTGGCGGATCGTGGAACATTCATATTTTTTCAGTTTCCTGACCAGGTATTGAAGGTATAAGCGGTTCACCGGATTTTTTGTGCTGGCTGCTACCCGTTGCCAGATAAGGTGTTCGATGTTATGCGTCCGCAACACTATCGGGGCATCGGAATACTTCCTTACTACCTGGGCATAAGGACTCATATAAAGCATTTCAAACTGTACGATGTCAAACTTTTCGGTTTGCAGGATCCGAATCAATGTATTTTCCAGGTCGCGGGAGATGAACCGTTCAACGTGGTAAGATCGGCTGGTGAAAAGGTTCCGGAAGGCAGCCAACGGTTTAATACTCAGATCGACATGAACCAGTTCAATACCTGTTTTATTTCTGTATTCCTCCGGGATCGAGGATATATCAATGTAATATTTATTGGAATTGACGGCCAATACCTTCACGCTATGCCCTGCCCGGATAAGCCCTTCAATGATCATGCTCATGGCGATCGGACCGCCTTCCTTAGCTGGATAGGGAGATTTATTACAAAGAAGAAGGATCTTCATACACGCTTCTTTTTTGCCAATGACTTCAAATTCAAAAGAAACTTGATCCATGCATCCACATCGAGCAGCGAAGCATCTATCGTTGCCTTGTAAGTCAGAAAAACCCCGATCGGCAACAGAACCATCGGTGCGATCCACATCCCCTGATAAGCCGGCAAAACCCCTTCTATTACATATTTTTCCCCGGTGATGGAAAGGATCCAGAAGAGAATGAAGAAGATGGTCGAAATGACTGCCGGAAGTCCAAGTCCTCCTTTCCGGATAATGGCCCCAAGGGGAGCGCCGATAAAAAAGAGCAGGAAACAAGCGATTGAAAAAGTGAATTTCTTGTGCAGGGCTACTTGGTACCGGTGAAGTTTTTTTTCTTTTTCGTAAAAATTTTCCGAGTTAGCTTTCAGGTTTTCATTGATACTAAAGGCGGCATTTTTGGCCGACTCAATAATCCTGCTGCAGTCGTCAGTTGTGAAACCGGCAAACAGATCTTTCGGCGGCCTGAAGCCGGCAACATTTTTAACGGTTTTTTTTAATGTATCAGTAGCTGAAAGGAAATAATAATTGTGGATGAAAAGTTTTCCGAAATTTATCTGTTCATTAAGGGTCTCTTTCTGAATCGAATCAATGGATTTTTGCAACTGGCCCGTGTTCAGCATCTCATAATTATTCTTGAAGAGCTTCTCATCCGTACGGGTCAGCTGAAAAGTGGAAAGGTCGAATTGCTGATATTGTTCACTGAACTTTGAGTATTGGAATGGATGTGTGCTGCTCGAATTCCTGAGATCTGTCCGCTCTTCGTAATTCGTGCCATTGAATAACCGGAAGATCAGGAATCTTTTATCCGGCGTCAGCTCCATCTTTCCCCACTTTGCAACCGTGAGCGAAACATCACCCTGGTGTAATGTATGGTCATAGATCATGACATCCCGAATGGTGTTTCCATCCAGGTCTTTTTTCCCGACCCGGATCACATATCCGTCGATACCATAATAAAATACACCTTCCTTAATGTTGAAGGCAAGTTTTTTTTCACGGATATCAAATAAGAGGGAAAGAAATTTCAGATTAGCTGTGGGCAATATGACATTTGAAAAATAAAATCCCAACAAACTGATCAGGATCGAAACAACAATCAACGGTTTCATGATCCGGCTCAGCGATATCCCTGCCGACTTCATGGCGACGAGCTCATAATGTTCCCCCAGGTTCCCGAACATCATCAGCGACGATAACAGGATCGCGAGCGGCAAGGCATACGGCACGAAAGTGGAGGAGGCAAAAAACAGCAGTTTTGCAATAACATACCACTCCAGGCCTTTCCCCACAAGGTCGTCGATGTATTTCCACAGGAACTGCATCAGCAGGATAAAGAGGGCAATGAAGAAAGTCATCACCAAAGGCCCGAGGTAAGATTTAAGGATGAACAAATACAGTTTTTTCATGGATCTGCTGATGACCGTTACAAAAATAGCTATTCTTTTTAATGCACTTCGAAATAATGTATTTTTGCTGTATAGAACTCCCGAGAAATCAGGACAGGCGTCGAAAAGTCACCGCTACATTGCGATGACGAGGCCACCCGGCCTGAGGGAATATATAAATTAAACCAATAATTGGCAGGGATTGTGTTGGGTTTCGTTCCCATTGATTGTCTGGCAAAGGCGACAATTTAAGTTAATTCTAAAATATTTCATGCAAATCATTGAAGTTAAAAACAAGAAAACCATCCGGGAGTTTTTAAAGGTGCCGAAGATCATTTATAAAGATGATCCTGTCTGGGTTTGCCCGCTCGACCGTGAGACCGAATCCATTTTTAACCCTAAGGAAAACAGTTTTTTTACCCATGGTGAGGCTGCACGATGGGTACTTAAAGATGAACAGGGAAATCTGACAGGAAGGGTCGCTGCTTTCATTAATACAAATAAGGCATTCACTTTTCAGCAACCCACCGGAGGGATTGGTTTTTTTGAATGTATCGATAATAATGAAGCCGCCTTCCTGCTTTTTGATACTTGCCATGACTGGCTGAAAGATAAAGGTATACAGGCCATGGATGGACCAATCAATTTCGGGGAAAACGATGTGAACTGGGGTTTGCTCGTGGAGGGATTCACTCATCCCGGTTTAGGCATGAATTACAATCCTCCTTATTATCGCAACCTGTTTGAGTCGTATGGGTTTAAATTTTATTTCGAACAGGTGTCCAACCACCTGGACCTTAAAAAGCCTTTCCCGGAGCGTTTCTGGAAGATTGCCGATTGGGTAAGGAACAAACCACAATACCAGTTTCGCCATTTTACCTATAAAGATGCTACAAAGTTCATCCATGACTTGAAGGATATCTACGACACAGCTTGGGCTTTTCATGAGAATTTTACACCGATGGAAGAAAAGTTGCTGCTGAAAACCATGGAGAAATCACGTTCCTTCCTTGAGGAAGAGATGATCTGGTTTGTGTATCGCCAGGAGGACCCTGCTGCCTTCCTGATCATGTTTCCGGATGTGAATCAGATCCTGAAACATCTCAATGGCAAACTGCACTTGTGGAACCAGTTGAAGTTTCTTTACCTGAAAAACCGAAAAACCATGACACGGGCCAGGGTCGTCATAATGGGCGTAAAACCCCGGTACCAGCGTAACGGGCTTGAATCGGGAATTTTCTGGCATCTGAATGAGATCATGAAAAAAAGGCCGCAGTTCACCGAGCTGGAATTATCATGGGTAGGCGATTTTAACCCGAAGATGCGGGCGCTCCATGAATCGATGGGGGCGGTTTTTGCAAAGCGGCACATCACCTATCGCAAAATATTTTCGGCTGATGTTGAATTTCATCGTTCCATCATTATACCTATCGATACGAAAGAGAAGACCTTACATCAAGGTGAAGAACAGAAAAGTTAATTTATCAAAAACTTTTGCACAATCACATTAAATTTAGTAATTTTGTAAATCTGAAAATATTAGACTTATATTTGTACTCAATAATTTTAATTGTCAAACCCTAAAAACAAAAACTATGAAAAGAATTTTTCTCTTTGCTCTAATGCTGACCTTCACAGTTGGTTCAATGGCGCAACTTTCACAGTATGCCCGGAAATACGAGCAGAAAATTCCCAGAAATGCAGTTGATAATGCTGTGATGAATCCATTACAGCCTGCCAACTCAACTGTCAATACAAAAGCTGTATTGGAAGATGAGCTTGGTACAACACGGTATGACCTGCAGACCAATGAGGCATGCCAGAATCGTTTTTATGTTTATCCTGACGGAACCATGGGCGGTACATGGACCATGGGCATGGTTGAAACAGCTTATACTGACCGCGGTACCGGTTATAACTATTTTGACGGTACAAATTGGGGAACACCTCCTTCCGCTCGTATTGAAAGTGTAAGAACAGGTTGGCCTTCATACTGCCCCTGGAATGGAAATGGCGAGCTTGTTATCGCCCACCCGGCCTTAGGCAATTTAGCACTTATTATGAACACCCGTCCCATAAAAGGAACCGGAACCTGGACCCAGACGGCCGCTCCTGTTGCACCAACAGGCGTTACCGGTAGTATTTGGTGGTCAAGAACCATCACCAACGGTACCAATCATCAAAACATTCATGTAATATGTATGTCACTTCCGACAGGTAATGGTGGAACCGTTTACAAAGGCCTCGATGGTGCACTTCTCTATTGGAGATCCCTCGACGCCGGTGCAACATGGGATAAAATCGGCATCCAGCTTCCCGGTTTGGACTCTACTAATTATAGTTCTTTCGGTGGTGATGAATATGCATGGGGAACACCACATGGCGATACCATCTATTTTGTAGTTGGCGGTCCTTATAGCGATATGTACATCATGAAGTCAAATGACAATGGCGACAACTGGACCAAAATTCCAATACTCAGCAATGCAAATAAAAAGCTCAAACCAGTTCCAGCTTATCGTGCTCCATGGGCTAGTTCTGATGGTTCTGTTGCCTGTGAAATGGGCAAAAATGGCGTGATCCACGTTTGCAGCGGTTATGGCGGCGGTGAAATACAGAGCAGTACAGAGTATATCCTGATCAACCGGAACGGTTTGATCTATTGGAATACAACGATGCCTATGTTACGGGACAGCCTTAATCTCGATACCCTGGATGCTCACGGACAATTGCTGGGTTACTATTCAGATGGCCCCG
>JBEKST010000094.1:0-10058 GCA_049516815.1 Bacteroidales bacterium
CACAGGGTACTACGACCTGCCCAATCGGCTGGGAGTGCCGGGTGAGGATTTGCCGAAGGTATCCCATTACTATACAGAGGCCCATCCGTACTTCCGCTCCCAGGTGGCGGTAATTGGCGGGGCCAACTCGGCGGCCGAGGCAGCGCTCGACCTCTACCGCCATGGAGCGGCGGTTACCCTGATTTACCGCGAGCCGACGCTCAGCCCGCACATAAAATACTGGATTCGGCCCGACATCGAAAATCGCATTATGGAAGGCTCGATCCGTGCCTTGGTGCAATCCGAGGTGAAGGAAATCGTTCCCGGCGCCATCTGCGTCCATCGGAGCACCGGGGAAACCCTGCGCCTGGATAACGACTTTGTTTTCGCGCTCACCGGCTACCATCCGGACTTCCGCTTCCTCCGCGATATTGGCGTGGAGATTGACCCGGCAACCCATCGTCCCAAGTGCAATTCCGAAACCCTGGAAAGGAAATAATTTGGCGCAAAATTGGTGCAGATTGGGATAAATCTGCCCTGTTTTCCCCTATCAAATTTCGTTTCTGATTGACTATCAGTGTATTAAGAAGGATATTTGTAGCGTGGACGAGAGTTGAACTCGTGACCTCCGGGTTATGAATCCGACGCTCTAACCATCTGAGCTACCACGCCGTTCTTGGAGGGTGCAAAGATAGAAAAATCTGCCAAACTTTTGTGGAAATTCATTTTTGGTTGAAAAGTTATACTGATGCTGGATCCTGGATGCTGGATGCTGCCTGCCTGCCGAAGGCAGGGATGCTGGATTAGGCTATCCAGATAGTTTTAATGTTCACAAACTCCCTGATCCCGAATTCCCCTAGCTCACGGCCATAGCCGGATTTTTTGATACCGCCAAAAGGCAGACGGGGATCGGATTTCACAAGTCCATTGACAAAAACAGCCCCGGTCTCGATTTTTCTTGCAACGGCTTCTCCGCGTTTCAGGTCTTCGGTCCAGACACTACCGCCAAGCCCGAACTCCGAATCATTTGCAACGGCAATGGCTTCTTCTTCATTTTTTACGGAGATGATCGAAATGACCGGTCCGAACGTTTCTTCCTTATATACAGCCATTCCTTTTTTTACATCAGAAAGAACGGTGGGCAGATAATAACAACCCGGCCGGTTTGCAGGCTTTCCACCGAGGACAAGACGTGCGCCGGCAGCAACTGATCTTTGGACCTGCTTGTCGATTTCATCAGCTATGTCTTTTCGTGCAAGCGGTCCGACATCCGTTTGCATATCTAAGGGATCACCTATCCTCAGGGATTCCAAAGCAAGCCTCACGCGGCTTTCAAATTCAGCTGTGCGGCTCTCCACGACAATGAACCGTTTGGCAGCAATGCAACTCTGTCCCTGGTTTATCATACGCGCTGTGAGTGCCGTAGGAATGGCTTTTTCCATATCTGCATCTTCCAGGATGATGAATGGATCCGACCCTCCCAACTCGAGAACGGTTTTTTTGATTTGTTGTCCGGCAAGCGCCGCTACCTCACTTCCGGCCGATTCACTCCCTGTAAGTGTCACAGCAGCAATGCGTGGATTTGAAATTACCGCTTTCACTTCCTGTGAAGGGATCATGAGTGTCCGGAAAAGGTTTTTCGGAAACCCGGCATCACGGAATATTTCTTCAATGGCGAGTGCACATCCCGGGACGTTGGAAGCATGTTTTAAAACAGCAGCATTTCCTGCCATCAGCGAGGGAGCCGCAAACCGGAATACCTGCCAGAAAGGGAAATTCCACGGCATCACCGCGAGGATGATACCGAGTGGCTGAAACACTATGAGGCTCCGCGATGCATCAGAAGGAATGACCTGATCTTCCAATAGCTCAGCCGCGTGATCCGCGTAATAGTCGCAGGCATTGGCACATTTCATGATCTCGGCTGACGATTCACGTATGATCTTACCCATCTCTTCCGTCATCAGGCGGGCATAGATCTCTTTTCTTTCACGCAGGATGCGGGCAACGTTCCTGAACAATCCCGAACGGTGTTCAAAGGAGGTTTCTTTCCAGGTCAGCCATTCAGTATGAACATCTTCAATAATTGATTTAATTTCGGATGACGAATGTTCGGGGTATTCCCGTATTACCTCGTTTGTAGTTGGATTAATGCTTTTCATTTTTCAATGTTCAATTAATTTTTTTCACCGCTAAAGACGCGAAAACGCTAAGTTCGCTAAAAAAATAGTTGTTGGCACGCGTTAGAAACGCGCGCCAGCCAAGTTTGTGGCTGGATTGATACTTTTTATTGTCAATTATCCATTATCAATTATCAATTTTTCTTTCAAGTACGATCCGGTATAGGATCCATCAAAGGTAGCGAGTTGTTCCGGTGTTCCCGTAAAAACAACATTTCCACCTTCTTCTCCTCCTTCTTTCCCCAGGTCGATCACCCAATCTGCAGATTTGATTACATCAAGGTTATGCTCAATGACAAGAACGGAATGCCCATTGCTGATGAGCGATTCAAAGGCGATCAGTAGTTTGAGTATATCGTGGAAGTGAAGGCCCGTAGTAGGTTCATCGAAGATAAAAAGAGTAGGTTTCTCATTGGTTCCTTTAGTTAGAAAGAACGCCAGCTTGATGCGTTGGGCCTCGCCGCCGCTTAGCGTACTCGATGATTGCCCCAGACGAAGATATCCCAGGCCCACATCCTGCAAAGGTTTTAGCCTTGCCAGGATTCTTTTTTCATGCGCCGAAGGTTTGTTTCCATTACTGAAAAAATCCATGGCTTCATCGATGGTCAATTCGAGTATATCGACGATGGTCTTCTCATGATATTTTACATCGAGAACTTCTTCCTTATACCTTGTTCCATTGCAGCTTTCGCAGGTCAGGTAAAGATCGGCCATGAACTGCATTTCAATTTTAACAACCCCTTCTCCTTCACATTCCTCGCATCGGCCGCCCTGGATATTGAATGAAAAATACCCGGGTTTATATCCCCTGACCCGTGAAAGTTGCTGGTCGGCAAAGAGATTCCGGATCTCATCGAAGGCTTTGATATAGGTGGCAGGGTTTGACCGTGATGACCTTCCTATGGGGTTTTGGTCGACCAGTTCAACGGATCCGATACGGTTGTAATCTCCTGCCAGCTGATCGAATTTTCCTGTCCGTTCGGCATATCCATCGAACATCTTTTTCAGGGAAGGATAAAGGATCTTTTTGACCAGGGAAGTTTTTCCCGATCCGCTCACACCGGTGATGGCAGTAAATACGTTCAGGGGGATCCTGACATTAAAATTTTTCAGGTTATTCTCCCGGGCGCCTTTAATTTCAATGAATTCCTTCCATTTCCTCCTGCGGTTGGGCAGAGGAATATTCAACCGGTGGTCGAGGTATTTTCCGGTCAGGCTTTCCTTATCTTTCAGAATTTCATTAAAGGTTCCCTGGAAGATGATCTCTCCACCGTAATGTCCTGCCAGGGGACCGATATCAATTACCTGGTCGGCTGCACGGATGATCTCTTCATCGTGTTCGACAACAATAACGGTATTTCCAAGATCCCTCAGGCCAAGGAGCACCCGGATGAGCCGTTGCGTATCGCGCGGGTGAAGGCCGATGCTGGGCTCGTCGAGGATATACATCGACCCGGTGAGGTTACTGCCAAGTGCCGTGGAAAGATTGATGCGCTGCGATTCGCCTCCGGATAGGGTAGAGGAGAGGCGGTTGAGCGTGAGATAACCAAGACCAACATCCGTCAATACTTCCAGTCTATTGCTGATCTCTTTCAATAGCCGCCTGGAAACATTTTTCTCAAATTCAGATAATTTCAGGGTGCAGAAGAAATCCTTCAGGTCATCGATTGGAGTTAAGACGAGCTTATTGATCGATTTTCCTCCCACCTTCACATATCCGGCATCTTTCCGTAACCGCGTACCTTTGCAATCGGGACAAAGGGTTTTCCCGCGGTAACGCGAAAGCATTACCCGGTATTGCACCTTGTAATTCTGGCTTTCGACGAATTCGAAAAAATCATTCAGACCATGAAAATATTTATTCCCGGTCCACAGCAGCTCTCTCTGCGTGGGAGTCAATTTATAAATGGGTTTATGGATAGGAAAATCAAATTTATAAGCATTCATCACGAGTTCATTCTTCCATTCGCTCATCTTTTCCCCCCTCCAGCAGGCAATCGCTTCCTCGTAAATGGATAAATTCTTGTTGGGGATCACCAGGTCTTCATCAATGCCGATTATGGTGCCAAACCCTTCACAGGTTTTACAGGCGCCGAAAGGATTGTTGAAGGTGAACAGGTTAGCCGAAGGTTCCTCGAAGTCAATGCCGTCGGCTTCAAAGCGGTTCGAAAAATATTTGCGTCCTGGCTTTTCTTCTGCAACCTCTACCATGCAATAGCCGTGACTTTCGTAATAAGCTGTTTGAACGGAATCAGCGATCCTGCCTGCCATGTCATTGTCCGTTTTTTGGACGGAGAACCGGTCAACAAGCAGGAATATTTCCTCTCCGGTACATTTTATTTTTGGATCGATCTCATCGATGCGGCAGATCTGGTTGTTCAGCATGATCCTTGTAAAACCCTGCTGAAGCAGAATCTTGCATTTGGCTTTCAGGTCGCCATTATGATCGGAGAGTGGGATAGGAGAGAAGATGCTGATCCTTGATTCATCAGGCAAAGCCAGGATATGATCGACTACATCGGTAACAGTGTCCCGCTTTACAAGTTTCCCGGAAACGGGAGAATAGGTCTTGCCGATGCGGGCAAACAGCAATTTCAGGTATTCATAAATTTCTGTGGAAGTTCCGACCGTGGACCGGGGATTCGATGTATTGACTTTTTGTACGATCGCAATAGCAGGGGAGATGCCTTTAATGTAATCCACATCTGGTTTGCTCATTCGCCCGAGAAACTGACGAGCATAGGCGGAAAGGCTTTCGACATACCGGCGCTGACCATCGGCAAACAAGGTATCGAAAGCCAGTGAAGATTTTCCTGATCCCGACAGACCTGTTATGACAACAAATTTGTTCCGGGGAATGGCAAGCTGAATATTTTTGAGATTATTAACCATTGCGCCTTTAATAATAATAAAATCCTTCGGGTCGAGTAAGTCTACGTTTTTGGTCATTTTAGTTAGTCATGCAAAGAAAGTTTGCAAAATTAGGCAGAAAATTTGCTTTTAACTTTTTTTTGTTTATTTTTGCGATGTATAAATGTAAAATCCCTGCGAAACTTCATAATTTCGCATACAAAACCATAGGAGAACGGCTATAGAGAAGATATCTACCCTTTTTTGACTAAAAAAAGGAGGCATCATGAACGCCCAACCAGTCACCGACCAGGAACTGATTGGTAGATACTTAGCCGGAAACCAATCCAGCTTAGAGAAACTGATCCATCGTCATAAGAATCGCATCTTTGCATATATCCTTATGATTGTTAAAGAAAAAGAGCTTGCAGAAGATCTTTTTCAGGATACTTTTATCAAAGTAATCAATACCATCCGTTCCGGTTCTTACAAGGAAGAAGGAAAATTCATCCAGTGGGCGATGCGGATTGCACATAACCTCATCATCGACCATTTCCGGAAATCAAAACGAATTCCCACTATCGAAAACCGCGATGATTTTGACATTTTCGAAAAGGTTCGCATTCCTGTCGAATCTATTGAAGAGAGGATTATTACCGAACAGATCCATAAGGATGTGAAAAAACTCATAGACTACCTCCCGAAAGAACAGCGTGAAGTCCTGATTATGCGGCATTATGGCGACATGAGTTTCAAGGACATTGCAGAAGTGACCAACGTAAGCATCAATACTGCCCTCGGCCGTATGCGCTATGCACTGATCAACTTAAGGAAACTGGTGGACGAAAAAAACATCATCCTTTCGTTGTAAAGAATTCAATTTCGTATTGACATGTGTTTGATTTGTTAATACCTGCTTTGGCAATCAGTTAGTAATTTTCTTCTCTGGCGTAAGGCGGTTTTCCCTTTTTTGAAATATTTTTTTTTACTGGTAAAATATGGCGGTTTATTATCCGTTATTCAGATATGAAATAACATTAAGTAAATTTTGCCTATGAAGAAAACCTTGACCCTCTACCCATTCCCATCGTATTCTTCCAAGCACAAATCCGGAGCGAGATACCGGAGACATCAATTAAGGAGAAAAATGGAAAGAATCGGTGTTTCCCCCAGCGAACAGGTGATCAGGAACATCCTGAATTATTCCAGGGCATTGGCTGTTCTAAAGACAAGGGAAACAGGTTTTGTGAACCTGGTGATGAATTAAAATAAAAAACCCGTCCCGAGGACTCGGGACGGGTTTTTTATTAAACTCTTTCTTCACGGATACGGGCTTTCTTCCCACGTAATCCCCGGAGATAAAATATCCTGGCTCTTCTTACAACACCTTTTTTATTCACTTCAATCTTCTCAATAAAGGGAGACGACAAAGGAAAAATCCTTTCAACACCCACATTTCCCGATATTTTTCGTACAGTAAATGTTTCATTTGCCCCTTTTCCTGAACGCTGCAAGACAACCCCCTGGAAGTTCTGAATACGTTCCTTGTTTCCTTCCTTGATCTTATATTGAACGGTGATGGTATCACCAGCTTTGAAAACAGGGTTTTCTTTCTTTGGAATGAATGATTCTTCTACAAACTTAATGGTCTCTGCGCGATTCATAACTTCAACAATTAAAATATTGGGGTCCTCAATTAAAAGAGTGCAAATATAGTAAATTTCTTAACTCGCAAACACGTGATCTGAAAAAGTTTCCCTGGAAAACAATTCCTGCCGGGGATCAAATCAGGCCATATTATCCGTAAATAGAGCAGGAACCCTTAGAACCCGGCATCGTTCAGCAGATCGGGTCTGCGTTGGCGCGTACGTTCTACGGAACGTTCATATTTCCACTTTACAATTTCCTTTTCATTACCGGAGAGCAAAACATCGGGAACTTTCCATCCCCGGAAATCGGAAGGCCGTGTATAAACCGGTGGCGAGAGGAGATCGTCCTGGAAGGAATCGGATAATGCCGAAGTCTCATCATTCAGAACGCCGGGCATCAACCTTACCACGGCATCAGTAAGAACAGCGGCTGCCAGCTCACCACCTGAGAGGACATAATTCCCGATAGAGATCTCACGGGTTATCAGATGTTCCCGTATACGTTCATCGATGCCTTTATAATGACCACAGAGAAGGATGATATTATTAAGTCCTGAAAGCCGGTTTGCTACTTTCTGGGTGAGCAGTTCCCCGTCGGGGCTCAGATAGATCACCTCATCGTAATCTGTTCTCTCCTTCAGGCTTTCAATGCAACGGGCAACAGGCTCGATCATCATCACCATCCCGGCACCGCCGCCGAATGGATAATCATCAACAGTTTTATGTTTACCTGTAGAATAATCACGGATGTCGTGAAGACAGATCGTGACTATACCTTTTTCTTTGGCTCGTTTCAGGATGGACTGACTGAACGGGCCTTCAAACATATCGGGGAATAATGTAAGGATGTCGATCTGCATGGTTCAAACGATTATGGTAAGACCATCATAGGCAAGACGGATATTTTCCGGCAGGCGGCTGTTCACTTCTTCGTGGAATCCTACAAAATGACTGAGATGCGTGAGGTAGGCAGCTTCCGGCTCTAATTTCTGCAGGAACTCAACCGCCTCGGGAACTGAAAAATGGGAAACATGCCTGGAATTCCGTAACGCATTCAATACAATTACTTTCGAACCGCGGATCTTCTCAATCTCTTTTTCAGAAATAGAGCTTGCATCTGTGATATAGGTGAAATCGCCGATCCGGTAACCATTTACGGGTAATTTTTCGTGCAGAACCTGGATGGGGATGAACTCAACCTCGTTTATCAGGAATGGCTTTTGGTCGATGCAGTGAAACGTCAACTGGGGCGCCCCAAAGTAGCGGGACTCGGAAAAAATATAGGGAAACTCAATGCGGATGGCTTCCAATACTTGTTTGGTCCCGTAAATATCGATCTTCTTGTTCAACACATAATTGAACGCCCGCAAGTCATCAAGACCTGCAATATGATCTCTATGCTCATGCGTAAAGATAACGGCATCGAGGTTCATTACGCGTTCGCGTAACATCTGGATCCGGAAATCGGGGCCGCAATCAATGACGAAGGTGCGGTTGTGAACCTTCACCATCACAGAGGTCCGCAGTCTTTTATCATGTTCATCTTCCGACATACATACTGGGCAATCGCAGGTGATGACCGGAACGCCTATGGAAGTGCCCGTTCCTAAAAATGTCACCCTGATCTTATCTTTTTTCTTATTTTCTTTCACGATCGTCCTTATTATCAAAATCTTTTTCAGAAGATCAGTTCATCCACATTCGCCCGGTCAATCTGCAATTGTCTCTGCATTTCTTCAGGTGTATGAAAGGGCTTTTCTTCCCGGATGAATTTATGGAAATAAACCGTTGCACTCGATCCGGAGAGTGCTTCCGGCGTATCAAACAAATAAAAATCCACCACGGCATCGATAGATGATCGTCCGCGTTTCTTGATAAAACACATTCCGCGGAAGGTGCGATCTTCATCCGCTACACTGACCGCATAAACCCCGTTCGGCGGAAGCAATTTGCTTTCTTCTTCGATCTTAATCCTGAAGCTGGGAAAACCAATCTCCCGAAGTCTGGGGTTGACTTCCTGGATCAGACCCATGATGATATAATAGTGGTCAAGGTAGGCATTGGCTTTTTGAATATTCCCATCCAGCAATGCTTTCCTGATCTTGGTTGAACTGACCGATTCATTCTGGATATCTTGTTCCGGGATCTCCTCCACATCAAATCCATATTCTATCCCCAGTTGCCTCAGGGCTTCGTAGTCGCCTTCCCGGTTATAGCCGAAATGATGATTGAAACCGATAACGATCTTACGCGCATGTATTTTATTCAGCAGAATATTCTTCACAAAATCGACTGAGGTGATCTTAGAGAATTCGACGGTGAAATCCACGATGATCAGGTTGTCCAGCCCGGCTTTCTCCAGTAGTTCGATCTTTTCCCGCTGGGAATTGATCAGGTACAGATCTTTCCCGGCCGTATCGGGATACAACACTTTCTTTGGGTGAGGATGGAAAGTGATCAGAACTGTTTCACCCCCGGTTTCGTCGGCAAGTTTTTTTAACCGCTGCAGGATTACTTTGTGCCCGATATGAACCCCGTCAAATGATCCCGTAGTGACAACAGCATTGTGAATGGAATCAGCCTCGTCAAAATTTCTGAATATTTTCAATTTTTTCTTTCTATTTGAATCGTTCGTCGTTCTTCTTTGCAAAAAATGCTACCTTCTCCAGAGAGGTGATCATGTCATATTCTTCAAGGTAGACGTAAGGAGAGACATTCAATGGTTTCGGGGAGTAATTCAGGATTCCCTTGATGCCTGCAAGGACGAGGGTTTCTGCAATGGCAGGGGCTTGTTCGGCAGGCACGGTGATGATCCCAATGGTGATGCTATCTTTCTTCATGATCTCCGTGATCCGGTTGATATTGTAACAGGGCACCCCGTCATAGATCCGGTCAATTTTATCCGGGTTGATGTCAAATGCCGCCACAATGGTCAGCTTGGTTCGTTTTCCTTTAAAATAACTGATAAAAGCTTTTCCCAGGTTCCCGAGGCCAATCACCGCCACCCTTTGACCTTTATCGGTATCGATGATGTTCCCGATCATATCGATCAGCTCTTTGATATCATATCCTTTCCGTAGGTTCCCGGAATAACCGATCAGCATTAAGTCACGCCTCACCTGTACCGGTGTAATATGCAATATCTGAGCGATTTCATGGGAGAATACATGCGTTTTTTCCTTTGTTAGGATCAATAATAGCGACCTTCTGTATTGACTTAACCGTTCCACGGTTTTATGAGGAAGATGTTTTACGAACATGACTTTTCATTTGGAAGTGAAACAATAAAGGTACTACCCTGGTCGGGAATACTGGTGACTTCAATGGATCCTCCATAGTTTTCGGCCAGTTTTTTGACGATTGATAATCCCAGTCCGCTCCCCGTTATATTCTTTGTTTT
>JBEKST010000095.1:0-10034 GCA_049516815.1 Bacteroidales bacterium
TAAGATAATGTCACTGCTGTGCAGTTTAAAATGATATCCGACCGGTTCCACCTAAGATAATGTCACTGCTGTGCAGTTTAAAATGATATCCGACCGGTTCTACCTAAGATAATGTCACTGCTGCGCAGTTTAGAAATGATATCCGACCGGTTCCACCTAAGATAATGTCACTGCTGTGCAGTTTAAAATGATATCCGACCGGTTCCACCTAAGATAATGTCACTGCTGTGCAGTTTAAAATGATATCCGACCGGTTCCACCTAAGATAGTGTCACTGCTGTGCAGTTTAAAATGATATCCGACCGATTCCACCTAAGATAATGTCACTGCTGTGCAGTTTAAAATGATATCCGACCAGTTCCACCTAAGATAATGTTATTATTGCGCAGTTTAGATTAATTGTCTTATATCATTACCAGGTTGCAACTATGTTATCATTAAAAACCGCATAGCGGTGACATTATTTTAGCAGATGACAGTCAGATAAAATCCAGAACCCCATCGGGGTGACATTATCTTATGCGTAATATTATTCCTGGGTGGATGTTTCCCCTCCAGTTTCCATTGGTTGCGGAAGGTATTTTTCCTCATATTCAACGCCAAATTTCTCTAGAAACGCGACAAATTCTTCCCTAAAGCTCTTTGTTTTGTGATGTTCTGCCTGGTTTTTGATGTAATTGAATACCGGTTCGATCTGGGAATTCCCATATGAAAATGCCCCAAACCCATTTTGCCAGGAAAATTTTTCCGACAACCAGTCCTGCTGATTGATGAAATTCGATGAATTATTTTTGATGTCCCTGACCAATGCTGAAACGGTAATCCCGGGTTTCATTCCTAATAAAATATGGATATGGTTTGAGACACCTCCGACAATGATCGGCTTTTGCCCTTTATTTCGAATGATTCCCGCCATATATTCGAATACCTCTTCGAGGTTCTTCTGCGGGATCAGGCTCTTCCGGTTTTTTACCGAAAAAACAATTTGGATTAAAATCTGAGAATACGTTGCTGTCATAATTTCCTGTTTAAAATTATTTCCTTAATCGGCCAGGAAAGAAAAAGGTAATACGGTTTATTGAAATTTTTTTCCTAAGTTTGAAACCAGGAATTACTCTCCTCCTGACGAATATAACCAAACCATGAAAAAACTCGTGGATCGGATAAAACCACCCTTGCCCTGGCAAATGCCGGTGACCGTTCTGCTTGGGATCTTCTTCGGACTTGCGGTATATATTTTCTATGTTTCAAAAGCCCAATCCTACCTGGGCGACGATCCCCAAACCTGCATCAATTGTCATGTGATGATTCCCCACTATGCCAACTGGGTACATAATTCCCACGGCAGGGTAACCACTTGCAATGACTGTCATGTACCGCATAACAACATCTTCAACAAATTTCTTTTTAAAGCCAAAGATGGGCTCAACCACGCTACCATGTTTACCCTTCGCCTCGAACCACAAGTGATTATCATGGAAGATGAAACCCGGGATCTGGTCCGGCAAAATTGTATCCGATGCCATGAAAAAACAGTAAAGAAGGAATTCATCAACGCCGTACAACCGAATTACCATAATTTCCTGAAAAACCGCTGGTGCCTCGATTGTCACCGGGAAACGCCACATGGAATGATAAACGGACTATCTTCCACCCCCAATGCACTTACCATTCCTAAATCAAAGAGTATAGTAGCAGGATGGCTCGATAATGAATTAAAAATTAAAAAGTAAAAATGAAGAATTATTTCACCACTTAGCTAATTTGTTTCTTAACCACTCACCAGCTCATCAAATCACTAACTCGCCAGTTAATAAATTTTACAGAACTCAACAAGTAAAATAAAAAAAATGAATCAAACAAAAACGCGTAAACCCTGGGTCAACTGGGTTTTATTTTTTTCAACGATCATTGTAGTCTTTCTCCTGGGATTACTGGCATCTTCCATTACCACACGGAAGGCAGAAAGAGAATATGTTTACAAACCCAAAGTAAAAGTCACGGATTGGGAACCCAGGAATACAGTATGGGGTGAAAATTTCCCGAGGGAGTACCAGTCCTATCTACAGACCAGGGATACAACTTTCCGGAGTAAGTTCAACGGCAGTGCCATTATCGATGAGCTTGCTGAAGACCCGCGGATGGTTGTGCTTTGGGCCGGGTATGCATTTTCAAAAGAATATACCCAGAGCAGAGGCCATTATTATGCTATCACCGATATCCGGAACTCGCTTCGCACAGATGCGCCGAAAGGCCCGGATGACGGACCTCAGCCAAATACCTGCTGGACCTGTAAAAGTCCGGATGTTCCCCGGCTGATGATGGACAAAGGGATATTAAGCTTTTATAAAGGGGAATGGGCATCGCTCGGTGATCAGGTGGTGAATTACATCGGTTGCGCCGATTGCCACGACCCGGTAACAATGGATCTTCACATCAGCAGACCTGCATTGGTCGAAGCATTCAAGGCAATGGGAAAGGATATAACCAAATCAACACATCAGGAAATGCGATCGCTGGTATGTGCACAGTGCCATGTGGAATATTTCTTCGACAAACACAGGAAGGATGCCGAAGGAGTGGCCTATCTCACTTATCCCTGGAAGTATGGAATGACAGCAGATTCTGCATTAAAATACTACGATGAGATTAATTTCTCGGATTTCATTCAACAACTGAGCAAAGCGCCCATCCTGAAAGCACAGCATCCGGATTATGAGATCTATCTTACGGGGATCCATGCCGACCGAGGGGTTGCCTGTGCCGATTGCCATATGCCCTATGTAAAAGAAGGAGGACAGAAGTTCACCAGTCACCGGATCGTTAGCCCACTTGCCAATATCTCCGGAACCTGCCAGACCTGTCACCGGGAAAGTGAGGAATCGCTGCGTGAAAATGTATATGAACGACAGGAAAAAGTGAAAGAAATACGAGACAAACTAGAGATCGAACTAGTAGAAGCTCATATTGAAGCAAAAACTGCCTGGGATGCTGGTGCAACAGACAAAGACATGGAAACAGTTCTGAACAAGATCCGCAACGGACAATGGTATTGGGATTATGCCACAGCCAGCCATGGCGCCTCCTTCCATTCTCCCATTGAAGTGACCAGGATCATCGGAAACGGTATGCACGAAACCCAGGATGCACGGGTGCTGTTGGCACGACTGCTGGCGAAACTCGGAAAAAACGCTGAAATTCCTTATCCGGATATCGCCACAAAAGAAAAAGCACAAAAATTCATCGGTCTCGACATGAACCAGCTGAGAAAGGAAAAAGAAAAATTCCTGAAGACGATAATTCTGGGGTGGGACAAACGGGCAAAAGAACGGGAAGACAAATGGAAAGTGGTGATGGTGAATTAAAAACCTTACTTAAAATGCAACTGCTGACATCATCCTGTTGGAAGGATTACGAACTCATCGATACCGGAGGAATGGAAAAACTCGAACGATTCGGGAAATATATTCTGACCCGCCCCGAACCCCAGGCAATATGGGAAAAATCCCTTCCGGAAACAGAATGGGAACGACTTTCCCATGCACACTACAGGAGAACACGGGGGATCGATCCTTCGAAACTGGAACTCAACGAAAAAGGCGACTGGAAACTGAAACCTGGGATGCCGGATCAATGGATGATCTCCTATTCTTACAAAGGAATGGACCTTAAATTCCGGCTGGGCTTGACTGCCTTTGGACATATCGGGGTATTCCCGGAGCAGGCCGTGAACTGGAATTATATTTACGATATTCTAAACCCATTACGCGTTACGCGTCACGTGTCACGCGTGTTGAATCTTTTCGCATACACTGGAGGCTCATCTTTAGCGGCGAGAGCGGCAGGTGCGGAGGTCGTGCACGTGGATTCTGTCAAGACTGTGGTCACTTGGGCGAAAGAGGACATGGAAACCAGCAGACTGAGCGGGATTCACTGGGTTGTAGAGGATGCACTGAAATTTGTGAAGAGGGAAGTGAAAAGAGGCAACCAGTACGATGGAATCATCCTGGATCCGCCCGCCTATGGCAGAGGACCGGAAGGAGAAAAATGGATATTGCAGGATTCAATTAACGAGATGGTAAAATCCTGCAGCCAGCTTCTGAATCCCGATGCCGGCTTTTTCATTCTTAGTCTTTATTCTATGGGTTTTTCAGCATTGATTGCCGATAGTCTTTTGCGATCACATTTTGGAATTATCCCTGAACAGGAAATCGGGGAACTTTATTTTACCGATCGTTCAGGGAAAAAACTACCACTCGGAACTTTTTTACGCTTCAAGAAATAGATCTGCAGCAATTCCGTCTGCGAAAAGTTTTCCTTCATCCGTAAGATGATAGATACCCTTTTTTTCAGTCATTTCCCCCGATGTTAAATAACGGGCAGCTGACCGGGAAAAGTGGGCAGCAACCTCCTCTCCGAATCGTTCACCAATCGTATTCAGATCACATCCCCACATAGTTCTCAGCGAAACCATTACATATTCATTGTATTTCTGAAGCGGCGTCAGTTTTTCCGATTCATAAAACGATTCATTCCGGTTGATCTGGTCGATGTAATAAACAAGATTGGAGATGTTCCACTGACGGGATGTACCATCATAGGAGTGAGCCGAAGGTCCCAGTCCAAGGTAAGGAGTTCCGTTCCAGTACATACTGTTGTGCCTGGAGTAAAACCCGTTTTTACAGAAATTAGAAATCTCATAGTGCTCAAATTCCTGTTCTTTCATCATTCGTAAAAGAATATAGAAATGTTCAATGATTTGCTCTTCTGCCGGGCCGGGCAATTTCTTTTTACGGATGAGCAGGTCCAATGCAGTTTTGGGTTCAACGGTCAGGGAATAAGCAGAAATATGAGGTACCTCTAGTGTAAATGCTTTTTCGAGATTTTTCTGCCATTTTTCTGCCGTAAGTGTCGGGATCCCGTAAATGAAATCCAGACTGATGTTGGTAAACCCAGCTTCTTTTGCTTGAATCACCGATTCTTCCGCCCGCTGTCCCGAATGAATTCGGTTCAGGTATTGAAGGTCATCATCAAAAAAAGACTGAACTCCGATACTCAGACGATTAATCCCGATATTCCGGTATTCATGGATGATAGCAGTATCAAGATCATCCGGGTTAGCTTCCAGAGTAATCTCTAAATTCTCAGCCAGGTTAAAATATTTCCGGAAATCTTCCAGGATAGATTCAATTTCCAAAATCTGTAAAATGGATGGCGTTCCACCACCAATATATATGGACTCAATCGGCTTCCTGTCCAAATAATTTTTCCGGAAAAAAATTTCTTCCTTCAACGCATCCAGGAAACGTTCCTTATATTTCAATGAAGCAACGGAGAAAAAGTTACAGTAATGGCATTTTCTCCGGCAGAAAGGAATATGAATATAAATACCGGACATGGCTATTTTTTCTTTTTCAGCGTAATCCGGAAAGTAGTTCCCTTGTTGAGGACCGATGATCTTACGAAGATCTTACCAGAATGATAATTATTGATGATCCTCATCGACAAAGTCAGCCCCAGTCCCCAGCCCCGTTGTTTGCTGGTATAGCCGGGATTAAAGATCGTTTTGTAACGTGATTTCGGAATTCCTTTACCTGAATCGATAACATCGATAATCACATTTAAATCATCTTCTGAAATAACAATATGAACTTCTCCACTCCCTTCCATGGCATCTACCGCATTTTTACAAAGATTTTCGATGACCCATTCAAAGAGATGGCTATTGAGCGGCACCAGAATTTCCTTATTTATATCCGGAGTGATGATGAAATGCACTTTCGGTGACGTCCTTGACCGGATATAGGAAATAGAGTCGTAGATTAGTTTTACAATATTGGTAGATTCAAGCCGTGCCTGGGAACCTATCTTTGAAAACCTGTCGGTAATCATTTCCAGGCGGTTCACATCTTTTTCGATCTCGGTCAGTGTTTCCTGGTCGACTCCTTTCAGCTTCAGCAATTCCACCCACGCCATCATTGAAGATAACGGTGTTCCAAGCTGATGCGCTGTTTCTTTGGCCATTCCCACCCACACCTGGTTTTGTTCCGACCTGCGTGCCTGGCTGAAAAGCAGGTAAGCGATCAGGAGGAACAGACTGATCACGACCAATTGGATAAATGGATAATACTTTAACTTTGTCAACAGGAACGAATCCTCATAAAAAATATACCTTATACCAATCCCGGCAAGGTTTACCTTGATGGGCGTATTGTGAGAAGCCATGGATTCAATCATAGCTTTTACAAACATCGCGTCGTCCATTTTTTGGGCGGGAATATTACCCGAAACAATTTTACCCTTTTCATCCCGGATGGGTATCCTTGCACTGTCGGTAATGATAACAGGCACGGATGCGGAATTCAACACGACCTCTGAGAAAAAAGAATTAACCAGGTCATCCAGTACTTTTCGCAGGTCGGTAAAGATCTTCGAATCTTTATAATAAAGGATCAGCTTGGCTTTTGGGTTATAAGGGTTATAACTTTCGATGATTGGGGGATAAACGGAGAACTCTTTCTTCAGTTTCGGGGTCATCTTGTTAACCGTATCCATGCTGAAATCGACATTTCTTGCACTCTGGATATTCCCGTTCTCATCGGACACGATCACAGGGATGGAAACATTATTCTCAATGATGCCACTTTCAAAAGTCAGGTCTTCGCTGATGCTGGCTGTGATCATACGCCGATGAGTTTCGGCTACAGTCTTCATCCTCAAGAATTCTTCCACCTTGATCTGTTCGAACAATTTATTGGTATAATTGACGATCCCAGCCCGGTGATGGATCGCATCCGCCCAGATCTGAACATTCTTACGTTCATCCTTACGGATTTCTTCTACCAGGACATTGGTGTAATAAAGCGAAATGGATACAATCACAATGGCAGTGCCGAAAAGCAACCATTTCCACCGTTTTTTCTTCAGATAAATATCCACACTTGGTTTTTTTCTTTTAATGAAAACAGGGGATCGAATCACTTATTTTCTCAGGGGAAATTACGGTTGAATCCGGTATAACCCGTGATTTAAACGTATTTTTCCCCTTTTTCTAATCGTACGTCATTAACAAACTGCCTGATCTGCTGTTCATCTGATTTTTTACAAACCAGCAGTACATTCTCCGACTCAGCTACGATGTAATCATTTAATCCTTCCAGCACGACCAGTTTATCCTGTGGCATATTCACAATGCAATTGGAAGATTCGCATAACATGACATTTTTCCCTACAACGGCATTCCCGTTCTCGTCTTTTGAGCGGTTTTCGTAAAGCGATCCCCATGTGCCAAGGTCAGACCACCCAAAATCAACGGCAAGAACATAAACATCGCTTGCTTTTTCCATGATCCCATAGTCGATGGAAATGCTCTTACAGACTCCGTAAGCTTCATTAATGAATGCCGATATACCTGGCGTTCCGTATTTTCCGATCCCTTTGCGGAACAGGATATTGATTTCCGGCAGGAAATCGGAAAAAGCTTTCATAATACTCTTCAGCGACCAAACAAAGATCCCTGCATTCCAGAGAAAATCCCCACATTTGATAAACGTTGTGGCCAGCTCAATATCCGGTTTTTCGGTAAAGGTTTTTACTTTTTTTAAGTGAGGATCTTTAGGATAAACTGTTCCTTCTTCAAATTGAATATAACCATAACCAGTATCAGGTCTGCTCGGACGGATCCCGAGAGTAAGAAGCCAATCATGCTCCCGTGCAGCCTGCAGGGCAGTAAGTATATTTTTCAGGAAGATCTCTTCTTTCAGAATAATATGGTCGGAAGGTGCTACAACGACGCAGGCTTCGGGATCCCTTGCAAGGATATTGTAATTTGCATAGGCGATACAGGGTGCAGTATTCCGGCGTGCCGGTTCACACAGGATCTGTTCATCGGATATTCCCGGGATCTGTTCCTTCACCAGCGGTTTATATGCTTCGTTTGTGACAATGTAAATATTTTCGGTGTTCATGATCTTAATAAAACGCTTGTAGGTTTGCTGGATCAATGTTTCACCGGTTCCAAGAATATCGATAAATTGCTTGGGGTGACTGGTACGGCTCATTGGCCAGAACCTTGATCCGACCCCCCCAGCCATGATCACACAAAAATAATGATTTGATTTTTTCATTCGAAAAAGCTTAAAATTCACTGCAAAAGTACAATATAATGAACAGAATCCAATGAATCAGTGAGAGTTGTCAGGTAGGCATAGGCACAACCCGCGCCATTGGGCTGAAAAAATAAATCCTCCCGTTATCGAGGCACACACATCGGTAACGTTTCCGGAGTTTTTCCTGCTTCCTGAATTTTCTCCCTGCCGGCAAGGTAAAGACGGCATCATATGCCAGCGATTCAATGAATACAGTATCATCGGGAACATCGTATTTTTTCAACGCAACAACCAGGTGTTCATTCGATTTCGAGGAAAAATGGAGATTATTAAAATGACTGACTAAATGATGAAGCACCTCTGCCGGGAAAATGAATTCGTTCATCAGGGGTTCCATCAGCCGCCGGTAATGGGTTTTCCATTCCTTACCGTGTGGACGAGGACGGCAGTTTCTCCGATGAATTCCAAAACCCGGAACTGAGGAAGAGGATTCAGTCCATACTTCGTGGTGCGCCATTTCATGTACCAGGGTGATCAGGAAATCAAACCTGTTCAGGTTCCTGTTTACCGAGATCCTGGCCGGAAAATTTTTCACCGGTGGCCGGTAATCTCCGAATTTTGAAGAACGTGTCTTTGAAATCCTGAGATGAACCGGATTTGATAGAAACCAATCCAGAATATATCCTGCGGAATTTTCCGGGATAAAGGCGTCAAGCTCCGGAATCGTTATGCGGGCAACGAACGGTGCAGGAGAGAAAAAGGTTGAGCCGGATTTTGTCCCCAGTGAGGGCAGTTGCATGGTTTCGTTCGTTTATAAGGGATTTTCTGATGGGATGTAGTTGAACAGGAACCTGCTGTAAAGGCAAAAACTATCGTCAGGACAAAAAATCCCAATCGGGTGAATTTCATCCTGCAAATATACTTTATCCTGGTTAACCGGTTACGATTTGTTCTTTTTCCAACGATCAACAGAAGAGATTTTTTTAATTCGAACGCCTGATAATGCAGGATTGTTGTAATTTTAACGAAAATATTTCCCGTGAACCTGAAAGTGATAACCAATACCGGTGATTATGTGTTGCTGATGCTCAGGGTTTTTACAAAACCCCAGAAAGGAAAAATCTTCTGGCAGCGTCTGCTGGATGAGATCCAGGGCTTGGGCATCGAATCCATTGGCATCGTTGCATTTATTTCAGCGTTCATGGGGGCTGTCGTTGCCATTCAGACCGCATACAACATCGATAATCCTTTTATTCCTCTCTCCATGGTCGGGTTTACGGTACGCCAATCGGTCATTCTTGAATTTTCGCCTACAGTCATAAGCCTGATCCTTGCGGGGAAAGTGGGCTCGCGGATCGCCTCCGAGATCGGTACCATGCGGGTGACGGAACAAATCGATGCACTTGAGATCATGGGTGTCAACTCTGCCAACTACCTGATTTTACCAAAAGTTGTCGCTTCTATGCTGATCAACCCGGTACTCATTGTTCTCAGTATGTGGATGGGAATTCTGGGCGGATGGCTGGCCATGAGCGCATTTGGACTGGTCACTACAACGGACTATGTAACCGGAATACGCGTTGATTTCGAAGCGTACACTATTTTTTATGCGCTTCTGAAGACCCTCTTTTTTGCATTCATCATTTCAACTGTTTCAGGGTTTTATGGATATAAAACCAGTGGCGGGGCGCTTGAAGTAGGACAAGCCAGCACCAAAGCTGTTGTGTTCAGCAGCGTCCTGATCATCCTTTTCAACCTCATTCTGACACAACTTCTCTTAACATGATCGAAGCAAAGGAAGTAAATAAATTTTTTGGCGACCATCATGTTCTGATCAACATCTCCTGTTCATTTGAAAAAGGTAAAACAAACCTTATCATCGGTGAGAGCGGATCGGGAAAAACCGTTTTGATGAAATGCCTTGTC
>JBEKST010000096.1:0-9954 GCA_049516815.1 Bacteroidales bacterium
TTCCATCTCATCCAGGATCTTGATGGCTTTTTCTTCTTGCAGAACATCCAGCAGGTCGGCAGCTTCGTCGGCAGGCATTTTTTCGAGCAGGTCGGCCATCTTTTCAACCGGGAGGCTCTCTGCTATTTCGATCTGGGCTTTAGGTTCGAGTTCTTCGAGTACGTCGGCAGCCTGTTCTTCATCCAATGAGGCAAAGATGGAAGTGCGGGTGGCCCGATCGAGATCTTCGATGATATCGGCCAGGTCGGAAGGATGAAGCATATGCAGTTTGGAGGATGATTTTGAAAGCTTGATGCTTGAATTGGAAAAATCAACAGTTTCAATGTCATCCCAAAGAATCATTTTTCCCGGAATGCTGACATTCACGGGATCCAGGGCAGTTTGGAGTACCCAACCAATGCCGATACGCCGGAGAAGTCCTGCGATGCCTACATCAACGGCTATTGCATAGGTGCCTGAAGGGATCATCACCATCCTGACATCGTTCACGCGTACTAGTTTTCGCCCGTTGATATCCACGATCTGCTTATCCAGGATATTTTCAGCCAGCCAGAGGCAGTTGGGACCAATCTCTTCTGCAGTTTCGTGCACTTCATAACAGGTCACCTGTAGTTTTTGTTTGAATCTTTTTACTTCGAAAGTGGCAAAATCATAGATCTTTGCTTCCTTGCCAGCCTTTACTTTCACGGCGATAACACGTGGCCGTATGGGTTCAGGATCAGGGCCTGCCTGTATTGTAGTGTCGATAAGAAAATCCCGTATTATGCCAAGGATCTTTCCTTCGGGAGAAATAAATTTTTTCCCAAGGATCTGGCTTAAGTAGAAAGTGGTCTGTAATGTCATTGATGCCTCCTTCCTTCGTTGTGCTGACCGGAAGGGACAACTTGCGGTTATGGCAAGCTGGACATCCCTACGGAGAGCAGGTTGTTGTTTTCGTTTCGTTTCGCCGGTCCGTCGTCCATCTTGTGATTCAACTTTGATTGTGCGGCAAAAGTAAAATTATTAATTGAGAATTGAAAATAGTTTATGGATAATTTGGATGCTGGATGCTGGATGCTGGATGCTGGATGCTGGATGCTGGATGTGTGGGTGTGTGTATAGGGCATGGCATCGGGGATTCTCTGCGTTCTTTTCGTAAAACCTTTCGTCCTTGCGGTTAAAAAACCAGACTTCAAATATTTCCCGCAGGTTTTTGCAGAAGAAAACTCACCAGTTCACCAATTCACCAGTTCACCAGTTCTTTTAATAGATACTTTTCTACTAACCTTGAAACCGGATATTTTCCGACTTCAGTAATATGCACTTTCAGAAATGGTAACTTGGCATGAGGTGATATTTCCAAATGATAGAACTTTGTAACGATAACCTGATGGGTAAGAATGTGCCTGTAGGCCTTAGATTCCTTCAACAATTCCACCTTCCTTTTAGAAAAAAGATCGTTCCATTTTTTTGACTGGACCAGCTTTTTGAGGCTTACTGCTTTCTCTGTTTCAATCAGTGGAAAATCAAAAAGGTTTTTCCAGATATCGTTGCCGGTTCTTTTCTTCAGGAAGACCGAGCGTTTTTTTCCTTTTCCGGTTGTGATGAAGAGGTAATGAAAATAACGGGTGCGCTGTCCTTGTTTTTTTGATTTAACCGGGTATTCAGCAATGCGGTTTCCCCTGAAAGCCACACAACCTGATTTCAGTGGGCATATTTTACAATCCGGGGTTAGTTTGCATTGCAATGCCCCGAACTCCATGATGGCTTGGTTGAAGTCGCCAGGACGCTCATGACTGATCAGTTTTTTTGCTTTTTCCAGAACCACAGTTTTTCCTTTTTGGGTGTCGACGGATTCCCCGATCCCGAAGAAGCGAGAAAAAAAGCGAAGGACATTTCCATCCAAAACCGGTGAGGGAATTCCGAAGGCGATTGAAGAGATGGCAGCTGCAGTGTAATCACCAATTCCTTTCAGTTTCCGGATCCCATCGTAGGTTTTGGGAAATATGCCCCGATGGAAGGTCATGATCTCCCTCGCGGCAGCATGTATGTTGCGGGCACGAGAATAATAGCCCAGTCCCTGCCAGAGTTTCAGCACATCTTCTTCTTTTGCTTCGGCCAATACATGGAGATCTGGAAACTTCTGAAGAAAGCGCAGGTAATAATCCCAACCCTGTTCGATCCGGGTTTGCTGAAGTATAATTTCAGATACCCAGATCCGGTAAGGGTCGTTGGTTCTCCTCCAGGGAAGATCCCTTTTATTCTTCTTGTACCACTTTAAAAGGATCATCGTGAAATTCATTTTCTTCTTTTTTTGAACAATCGAATATTGATCAACGAGCTGTGAAATCAGATCGAAATTCAAAAATCGTTAATCGAATGTTCGAGAATTTATTCTGAGCATATCCGGATGTCATCCCGAAAGTACATATAAAATAATTTCAGTGGCCGGAATGCATGGATTCATTCACAAAAATCCTATCTGAAAAATTTTACACATTAATGAAAATGTGAATTTATTTCCTTGTCAATCAAAAATATTCTATATTTGCACCCCCGTTTTGACTAATAAAAACATCATAATTAATATTATAACTAATTTTTATCAACATGACAAAAGCAGAAATTGTAGCAGACATCGCTAATAAAACAGGAATCGAAAAAGTAGCCGTTCAGGCAACTGTTGAAGCTTTTATGGAAACTTTGAAGAACTCCATGATCCAAGGACAAAACGTTTATTTAAGAGGATTCGGGAGCTTTATCATTAAAAAAAGGGCAGAGAAAACAGGAAGGAACATTTCCAAAAACACCACCATCATCATCCCCGCTCACAACATTCCGGCATTTAAGCCTGCAAAAACCTTCGTTAACAAGGTGAAATCAACTGTTAAAGCGAAGTAAATTATTAGACATTACAATCATGCCAAGCGGTAAAAAAAGAAAGAGACACAAGATGTCTACTCACAAGCGTAAAAAACGCTTGCGTAAGAACAGACATAAGAAAAAGTAAACAGCCGACTTCTGCGTCCTGATGTTTTATGCAGCATGGCGCAGGGATCATATGTTCTTTCCTCACCCACTGCCTGCTACAATTCCTTAGGTCATTGACATCACCGGCAACCCGCCCGTGAACAGGAATTAAAAAATATGAAGAGTGAATAAGGAATTAATCATTAATTCGACCTCCAGTGAGGTTGAAATTGCGCTTCTTGAGGAAAAGTTACTCGTTGAATTAAATAAGGAGAAATCGAATAGCGAATTTGCCGTCGGCGACATTTATCTTGGAAGAGTCAAGAAGATCATGCCCGGGCTGAATGCTGCATTTGTGGATGTAGGGTATGGCAAAGACGCATTTCTTCATTATCTTGATCTGGGCCCCCAGATCAACTCCCTGTTAAAATACATCAAATCGGGCTTCTCCAATGTCCCGGGACTTTCCATCGGAGAACAAAAGAAGGAAGAAGACATCCAAAAATCGGGACGTATCAATAATGTGCTGAAACCCAACCAGCAAATCCTTGTACAGGTTGCAAAAGAGCCCATTTCCACAAAAGGACCGCGGGTAACCTCCGAGCTTTCATTTGCAGGGAGATACATCGTGCTGATGCCTTTTTCCGATAAGATCTCGGTTTCACAGAAAATCAAGAGCCCCGAAGAACGGAACCGGCTCAAACGTCTCATTGCGAGCATCAAACCCAAAAACTGTGGTGTGATCATTCGTACCGTTGCCGAAGGCAAATTAGTTGCCGACCTCGATGGTGACCTCCGGAACCTATATAAAAAATGGGAGCTCACATCACAAAAGTTACATACGGCCAAAGCACCCCAGAAGATCATCGGCGAAATTGACCGTACCTCCGCCATCTTGCGGGATGTCCTGAATGAAGATTTTAACAACATCATTGTCAACGACCCTGTTCTACACGAGGAGATACGGAGTTACATCCAGAAGATAGCCCCGGAGAAAGTTAACATCGTAAAACTCCATTCGGGGAAAACGCCCATCTTTGAACATTATGGTATCGACAAACAGATCAAGGCTTCTTTCGGGAAAACGATAACCATAAAAAGCGGTACCTACCTGATCATTGAGCATACCGAAGCCCTTCATGTGATTGACATCAATAGCGGGCACCGTGTCAACTCCGAACAAAACCAGGAAGCCAATGCGCTGGAAGTGAACCTGGAAGCAGCTACCGAGGTGGCACGCCAGCTAAGGCTGCGCGACATGGGTGGGATCATTGTGATCGATTTCATCGACATGAACCAGGGGAACAACCGACGTAAACTTTATGACCGCCTCAAGGATGAGATGAAGAAAGACCGTGCAAAGCACTCCATTCTTCCGCCAAGTAAGTTCGGCCTAGTACAGATCACACGTCAACGGGTTCGTCCGGAAATGAATGTTCAGATCCTGGAAAAATGTCCCACCTGCGACGGTACCGGCGAGATACGACCCAGCATTCTGATAACCGACGATATTGAGAACAACCTCAGTTACCTCATACGTGAACAGAATGAGAAACACCTGTTGCTATGCGTACATCCATACATCTACGCCTATTTTACAAAAGGATTTTTCAACAGGAAATGGAAATGGTTTTTCAGGTTCAAGCGAAAAATCAGACTCCACCCGATGCCATCTTACAATTTCCTTGAATATCATTTCTTTAATATGGCAGGAGACGAGATAAAAATGTAAATATCGGTACACGGTTCACGACACATGATTCATGTGTGCCGTGTACCGTGAAACGCAAAGAAATAATAAATCGTACGTTAATTATGACAGTCGTTGTAAGCGGAATTCGGCCAACGGGCAAGCTTCACCTTGGAAATTATTTCGGGGCACTGAAAAGTTTTATCAGGATGCAGGAAGAAAACCAATGTTTTTTCTTCATTGCCGATTATCATTCCCTTACCACACATCCTACACCTGCAGACCTTCATGGCAATGTCAAGAATGTTCTCGTGGAATTTCTCGCCTCTGGTCTCGATCCTGAAAAAGCAACTCTTTATATCCAGAGCGATCTTCCGGAAACAGCAGAGCTCTACCTGCTGCTTAACATGAATGCCTATATAGGTGAACTTGAACGCTGCACTTCTTTTAAGGAAAAAATCCGCCAGCAACCCCAGAATATCAATGCCGGACTGCTCACCTACCCCACCCTTATGGCAGCCGACATCATAATCCACAGGGCACATAAAGTGCCTGTTGGCAAAGACCAGGAACAGCATCTGGAAATGACCCGCACCTTCGTCAACCGGTTTAACCGTTTGTATCATGTCGACTATTTCCCGGAACCGGTAGCTTATACGTTTGAAGAAAATCTGGTTAAGATACCTGGGCTTGATGGCAGTCCCAAGATGTCAAAATCGGAAAATGAAAACAGCGCGATTTTCCTGGCCGATCCTCCCCAGGTGATCCGGAAAAAAGTGATGCGTGCCGTTACCGATGCCGGTCCCATGGAAATGAACCAGCCCAAATCCCAAGCTATAGAAAATTTATTCAGCCTGATGAAAACGCTTTCCGCGCCCGAAACTTATGCCCACTTCAGCAATCTTTACGATACCTGTCAGATCCGTTACGGTGATATGAAAAAACAACTGGCCGAAGATGTGATCTTATTCACCAAACCCTTACGGGAGAAGATCAGGGAACTGCATGCAAACGAATCCTACCTGAAAAAAGTGGTCGGACTGGGGGCTGAAAAAGCCCATGCCAGCGCGCAAAAGACCATCCGCGATGTCAGGGAGATCATTGGCTTTAAAAGCTTCTGAATTCAATTATGAATTATGAGTGTGAATTATGATTGTTGTATCAACGATCATGATTGTTTCAATTCATAATTTATAATTTCAAATAAACCGGGAATATGAATGAAACTGCCTCCGGCTCTGAAACTGCGATTCTGATTGGTGTTGCTCATCATCAGCAGGACCTTTTCACGGTTGAAGAATATCTGGAAGAGCTTGCATTTCTGGTGGATACAGCCGGTGGTATACCTGTGAAAAAATTCATCCAGAAACTGGAATTCCCTGATCCGAGAACCTATGTAGGAAAAGGGAAACTGGAAGAAATTTGTTCCTACATTACTTTCCATGAAGTGGATATTGCCATATTTGATGATGAACTTTCCCCCAGCCAGATACGCAACATCGAAAGGAAACTTAAATGCAGGATCCTCGACCGTAACAACCTGATCCTTGATATCTTTGCAAAGCGCGCCCGGACAGCAAATTCACGTACGCAGGTTGAACTGGCACAATGCGAATACTTGCTTCCGCGGCTTACACGGATGTGGACGCACCTCGAGAAACAGCGGGGAGGTATCGGACTCAGGGGACCGGGTGAACAGGAGATCGAGACTGACCGGCGGATCCTGCGTTACCGGATCTCGTTACTGAAGAAAAAACTGGAGGAGATCGATAAACAGAAAGCCACCCAGCGCAAGAACCGCCGGGAACTGGTAAGATTAGCGCTCGTGGGGTATACCAATGTCGGGAAATCGACGGTGATGAACCTCCTCAGCAGATCTAATGTCTTTGCGGAAAATAAATTATTTGCAACACTCGACACCACCGTCCGCAAAGTAGTGATCCATGACTTGCCGTTTTTATTGTCGGATACGGTTGGTTTCATCAGGAAACTGCCGCATACCCTGATAGAATCTTTTAAATCCACATTGGATGAAGTTCGTGAAGCCGATGTGCTGATCCACATTGTAGATATTTCACATCCAGCCTTTGAAGAACAGATCGAAGTGGTGAACCAAACACTGACGGATATAGGTGCCTCCGACAAACCCGTGATCATGCTGTTCAACAAAATCGATCTGTATTCCCATGTTAAAAAGGATGAGGACGATCTTACACCTGTTCAAAAAGAAAACCTCACACTGAAAGACCTTGAAAATACCTGGATGGCAAAGAACCATCTGCCGTCGATTTTTATCTCTGCAACGGAAAAAACGAATCTTGGCATATTGAAAGAAATAATCTACGAGGAAGTTCTGAAGATCCGGAAGCTGCGGTATCCTTCTTTATCCTGACTGGGTTAGAAATGAATTAATCCTAAGTAATAAGTAAAGTGTAAAAACCACAAAACCAAGAGTTATGCTTAAGATAATTAAGCAATAAATAAATTATGGTTCTTGCTTAAACTTTATTTTTTTACATTTATTGTTCGAATAAAAAATTCAAATGAAAAAGGTAGTTTTATTTTTAAATTCGTTTGATAAATGAAAAATGAAAAACAAAATCAAGATCTGAGCTGGCGTCACCCTGGCGGAAAACTTGTTGAACTTGGCGCCGATAAACTCTCAGATGCTGAATTACTTTCAATCCTAATTGGCACTGGAACAAAAGGAAAAACTGCAGAGCAAATCGCCAATGAAATTATTCATAAATTTGACGGATATAAAGGAATGACGAATCAGCCATTAGAAAAATTTTTAGAATTTAAAGGTTTAGGAGATGTAAAAATAATCCGCATTGCTGCGGCTTTTGAAATTGCAAGAAGAATTGTAAAACAAGTTTTAGAAAAAAATGAGCAGATTAAAAAATAAAAAATCAAGTTTACCTGACGCTTTTGATTCGGAATCCCATAAAACCGAATGGACTTGTGCTGCCAAGTTAGCCGGTTGGATAAATGAAATTGCCAAAGAAAAAAATATTCCGATTGGAGCTGCAGAAGTTGAAACAAAAACAAAAGAAAGTGGTAAACGATCCGACATTATTATTTATGAAACTCCTAAAAATTTAAAAGCCCTTTGTGTGATCGAATGTAAGCAACCGTTTTGGGATGTTTTCAATGAAGAATTAAAAGAAGATGCAAGAAATAAAGGCAACAGTAGAAAGGCGCCCTACTTTGCAACTTGTAATTTTAAAAAACTTATATGGTGGAATACAGAACGAGCAAACAATCCTGTTCTTTCTGAAGAACAGCAGATTCTTGAAAAATATAATCTCTCCGAAATAGAAAATCTTGACGAGATTGAGAATATGCGTTATCGCGAACCTATCCGCAAGGAACTGGAAAAATTTATTTTCAAACTTTTTGTTGTACATACGGGAAAAGAGCCCGAACCCAAACAAGCGATTGATGAACATCTAATTGACCGTATTCACGAAAAAATTCGTGTGCTATCTTATTTCTATACTGACGTCATTCGCGATAAATTTCACAAAGATGCCAAGTTTGGTACATCATTAAAGAATTGGTTTGATGAGCAGATGTGGGAATTTTCAGCTCGAAAAAATGATTTTGACAAAGCCGCTCGTCAAACCGCTTATCTCCTCGTTAACAAAATTCTTTTCTACGATGTACTTCAATCAAAGCAACCAAAGGAACTTGACCCGCTCAAAATCCCTGATAGTTTGACCAAGGGATCAATGTTGCAAAAAACCTTGCAGATGTATTTTGATGAAGTTCTCAAAATTGATTATGAAACACTTTACACTACTGATTTCATTGACATCATAGCTTTCCCTGAAGATGATGATTTAGTAAAACAAATTAAAGACCTTGTTTCAATTCTCAATCGTTATAATTTCGGAACGCTCGGCTACGATATTCTCGGAAGGATTTTTGAACGATTGATTCCGCAAGATGAGCGTCACACACTCGGACAATATTTTACAAGTGCCGATATAGTAGATTTAATTCTCCAATTCTGCTCACAGAATGAAAATGACAAGTTGCTTGATCCTTCGTGCGGTGCAGGAACTTTTCTTGTACGCGGCTATCAGCAAAAGAAATTGATGAATCAGCATAAAAAACACGAAGAAATTCTCGATAAACTCTGGGGAAATGATATTGCAAAATTTCCTGCACATCTATCCACGATTAACCTTGCCATTAATGATTTAGGTGCGTTGAAAAATTATCCTAATATTTTGCAGAGTGATTTTTTTGCATTGCAAGTTGGACCACATGGATTTGATAATGACAACTGGAGAAAACGCAGAGCAAAAACTTTAGGTGTTGATGAGCGTGAAGTAACTTATCCCAGGTATTTTGACGCTATCGTAGGTAACCCGCCTTATACAAGGCAGGAAGAAATTGGAGACACTGGTGTTGATAAAAGGCAACTCATTTCTAATGCAGTAATGTTCGGAAATAAAAAGATTGCCGATATAAGCGAACAAGCGGGTATTTATGCTTACTTTTTTGTACATGGAACAAAATTTCTAAAAGATAGTGGGTACTTTGGTTTTATTGTTTCAAATTCATGGTTGGATGTTGATTATGGAAAAGGCTTACAGGAATTTTTTCTTCTTAATTATAAAATAGTTGCCATTATTGAATCAAAAGAGGAAAGGTGGTTTACTGATGCCGATGTCAATACATGTATTGTGATTTTACAAAAATGTTCCGATGAAAAAGAGCGAATGAATAATCTTGTTCGTTTTGTGCTTCTCAAAAAATTATTACGATTTTTCATTCCTGCTACAGAAAATATATGGCACAAACAGATAGATCGTAAAGACGCTATTGATAACCTCATTCACACAATCCTTGCACATAGTAAATATTATGAAAATGATGATTTGAGAGTATTCGCTCTTTCTCAAAAAGAATTATGGGAAGAAGGGTTTGACATCATTCCTGAAGAAAATGATGATGTACAAAATAAAATAAAAGAAATTCATGCTCCTTATGGTAAATATATTGGGTCAAAATGGGGAAAATATTTACGAGCTCCAGAATCTTTCTTTAAAATTTTGGAAAAGAGTAAAGGATATTTGATTCCATTAAGAAAAGTAGCAGAAGTAAAAGCGGGATGTTACACTGGAATTAACGAATTTTTTTATTTTGATAAAAAACCTGCTTTCAAAGAAAGGATAGAAAAAGAATATTTAAAGAAAATTATTAGGAATACTCATGAAGTAACTTCAATAAACATTGACTCCAATAAATTAAAATCGCAAGTATTTGTTTGCCAAGAATCAAAAAGCGAGCTTGAAAAAAAG
>JBEKST010000097.1:0-9913 GCA_049516815.1 Bacteroidales bacterium
GATTGCTAACAATGATTACTTTTCAATTAATTTGCAGCTAAAAACAGTAAATAAAATCACTTATAAAAGAAATAAAATCACTCAAAAAAAGGTCAACGTTATTTAGGCATTGACTAACCGTGAACCGTGAACCGTGAACCATGAACCGTGAACCATGAACCGTGAACCGTGAACCATGAATCAGGAAATAGAACATAAGTACCTCGTACGGAAGGATCTCTGGTATGCGGTTCATAAGCCCCGTGGAGTGAATATCCGGCAGGGTTATCTTCAAACAGATCCGGGAAAAACTATCCGCATAAGGACCACCGGGACAAATGCATTTCTTACCATTAAAGGGCCTTCCCGGAATGCCACCCGTGCCGAGTACGAATATCCGATCCCGCCCATGGAAGCAGACGAACTCCTGCAACTATGCACAATTCCCATTATCGAAAAAGTCCGTTACCGGATTGACTACGCCGGGAAGATATGGGAGGTGGATGAATTTTTCGGAGAGAATGAAGGATTGATCCTGGCTGAGATCGAGTTGACCTTTGCAGAGGAAAAGTACGACAGGCCAGTCTGGGTCGGCGAAGAGGTTACCAATGATCCACGATATTACAATGCTTACCTTGCATTGCACCCTTTTTCAGCTTGGGAATAACGAAAAAAATAGGCCGTCCTTCCGGGGCGGCCTATTCTGTAAGGTACAGATTTTTTAATGACTTATGATTAGTTTCCGGGTTGTCATTGTTTTTCCATCCACATCCAGTGAATAGAAGTAGATTCCTTCCGGGAGGTCGCCGGTAAAAACAGACAGCTTGCCTTCTGCACTTGTAAGTATGGATTTTTTCACCACTGAACCCAGTAAATTCCGGATAATAACGGAACCTGCATTCTCTGTGTAAACGGAATAGTCAAAATTAACTGTATTGTTGGCAGGATTTGGAAAGGCGCCCGAGAGGATATTCCTGGCAGTTTGATTGTTGATTCCTGCAGGAACGGCGTTATAGGTAACGTTCACACAAACCGAATCGGCGGGATTCGATTGGATGAAAAACACATATCTTATTAATGAAGCCCCGGGAAAAGTCGATGTGTAATGCCCTGAAAAGTCCGTGGAATCTGTAGCATGTGCAGCAATATATTCGGGGTCCGGGGAAACATATACATTGGGGCCAAAACATGTTCCTGCCCAGCAAAACGTGTTTACTGACCCGGCAATCAAACTGATTTCAACTTTCTTGACCATCACGGCAACGGTGGCAGAGGTCGTGTTATGGACAAAAAAGAATGAAGTAATCTCAATTCCGTCTGAATGTCCTTGCCGGGTAACATTTGCATTGTTGGCAAGGGGACCGGTACTATCCGCCAGGGTCAGGGATTGCGAATAACCACAGTAAAAAGTCGATAATGCAAAAAAAACGAACAGTATAAATTTTTTCATATGAATGTTATCTTTGAAGATAGAGGTTGATTTTCAGCCTGCAAAGGTAAGATTATTTAATTCCTTAAAGTGGTTTTTGTAGAAATTTATTTTGAGGTGCTGGAACCAATCCGACACAATCATCTAAACAAAGAGGCGTGTAAAATACATTACCGATTATTTCAAGCCGGGGCAGATATTTTAGCCGAAACAAGATGAAACTTTTAATATATTCTCGCCGAGTTTCGCAGAGTTAATCGCAGACCTGCCTACCGGCAGTCAGGCGTAAATAACACTGAACACACAGAAAAAAACAGCCGATTTATTTTCTCTTTTTATAAACTATGATAAAAATTATGTTAATTTTGAAGAAGATTTTAATTTTAATTTTTTAAAACTTATGAGGATGAAAAAGATCATACTTTGTTCTTTGTTTCTTGCAACAGCCGTTCTTGGTTTCAGCCAATCGCAACGGTTCATAATGTTTGAAGAATTTACGAATGCCAGCTGCTACTGGTGTGGGGTGGATAACCCTGCATTTAATGCGCTATTGACAGCTAATGCAAACAAGTGTACTTACATTAAATATCAAACGAACTGGCCCGGTGTTGATCCGATGAACGCCCAGAACCCGACGGATGTGGCAATCCGTGTAACCTATTATAATGTTACCGGGGTTCCCGATGCCGTCATGGATGGAATAGATGAGGGTGTACCCCCCAATATTACCCAATCGATGATTAATGCAGAATATGCTGTTCCGGCAACATTTAACCTTTACATGAACCATTACCTTTCAGCCGGCAACGACAGCATTTTCGTTACCCTGCTTGGCCAATCAACAGAAGATGTTACCGGGACACTGGTTGCACAAATGGGTGTAATTGAAAAACATATCCATTTTAACAGCGCCCCCGGCACCAATGGAGAAACGGATTTCTATCATGTCATGAAGAAGATGCTACCTGACGCGTCGGGAACCGTCCTCTCGTCTTCCTTCCAAACCGGGGATTATTTCATCACCCAGGGTTCATGGAAACTGGCAAATGTATATGATTTAACCCAACTCAGTGCTGTAGGTTTTATCCAGAATAACGCAAACAAAAACATTCAGCAGGGGGCAAACAGCAGCACCACACCGCTTACGATGCCATTTAATAATGATGTTCAGCCTATGACAATTACAAATTACTCCACCACCAATTGTTCAGGGAGTGTAGCGCCTGCCGTTACCATCCGGAATAACGGGAATAATACTGTGACATCCATGACTATCAAATATTTTGTAAACTCCGGGACTCCGGCTACCTATACCTGGAATGGAAGCCTCGCAACACTCAAGGAAACCGTGATCTCACTTCCGGCATATACCTTCACACCTTTAGCATCAGATACCCTTAAGATCTATTCCGACCAGGTAAACAATGTCACGGATGAGTATACCAAGAATGATACGGTCACGGCTACCTTCGTAAGCCCTCCGATTACAACAAAAAATTTCGCCCTCCTATTTTTGCGTACCGACAATGCACCCCAGGAAACCACCTGGGATGTAAAGAATTCGTCGGGTACCGTTATTGATTCCGGGGGACCTTATTCGCAAGCTAATCATAATTATCATGATACGTTACACCTGGATGGTGTGGGTTGTTATACCTTTACAATCTATGACGCAGGGGGAAACGGCTTATGCTGCACCAACGGCCAGGGTTTATATCAGCTGACCACTTCTGCAGGAACAATTATAAAAACGGGCGGAACCTTTGGCAGTTCTGAATTCACTGAATTAAAAATGGATTGGCCAACTGCAGTTGAACAAATTGTAAAGAACAGCATGAAGGTTTATCCTAATCCCTTTTCTGGAGAAGCAAAAGTGACCTTTTACCTGCTGAACCAGGAAAATGTAGTTCTGGATCTTTACAACTCAACCGGTCAGCTCGTCAGGTCGATAGACAAAGGCAGTTTCCCTGCAGGAGATCAGGAATGCACGCTGGATGCAGGTAACCTGACTACAGGCATTTATATGCTGAAAATGCAGGCCGGTACACAGGTGCAAATCTGTAAGGTCTCAGTGAACAATTAAAATCATTGGTTGTGCCGGATCTGCACTTCAATGGCACCGACACCGTATTTTTGCATGGGGGCATCGAACACTTCGATGCCCTCCTGATTTTTCAGGATATCCAGGAGAACATCCCTGAGAACACCATTTCCGACTCCATGAATGAAAGTAATTTTCAGAAATCCACAGGCAATGGCGCTTTCCAAGCATCGTAAGAAATAATTCTTCTGATACTCGAGAATCTCAACTTTTTCAAAACTTGAAGGATCATCTACAAGCTCATGGATATGCAGATCAACCTCAGCTTCCCTGTCCCCTGTCTTATGCCGGAGTATAAAATCATCCGAATTCACTATTTCTTTGCCGGCTGAACCTGAATCTGACTTAGGTGAATCTTTCGCGATGGTTTCTGTGGACATGGTTGCGATCTTTACCACAATTCCCTTCCCGGTGACATAAATGGAATCCCGGTAATTCTGATCGGTATAAAATTTCCTTCCGGTAATGGAGAAGTCTGCATGGAAAGGAGGAGGCACTTCGTTACATCTTTCCTTATGAAAAAGAAACTGAAGGCAACCATCGGTCCACAGGTGAAGTTCATCGCGTGTTATCGTGGCAATCAGCAGGCGGGTTCCTGCTCCCAGCGAACCGTAATCGATCCCTGACCAATTCCCCTCATCTTCTTTCCTGAAATGATTGTAAAGCACATCATACGATGTATTGTTGACAAGAAACACATCCAGGTTGCCCGTGATCAGCCATTTCTGGTCGTGTGGAATAAAGATGAGGAAAATATCTTCCGATCTCCTTAAATTAATAACATTCTTCGGAAGATCTTCAGGGCTGTATGAAGGATGTTCGGATGGAATACTTGCTTCCAGTGTATCCGGCGCCTCAAACGATTCATGAAAGAACCTTGACCCGGCATCAACCGGCTCGATGACCAGTAATTCGCTGGCCTGTACCGGGATCTCAAATCCTCCTTCGATTGCAACCGAAACCAGGCGGCTATCGATGATTTTACTCACAATTCCTCCGCCGGTATCATTCAGGAATTTGACTTTATCTCCAACTTTTATTCCCATGAAAACGGATCAAAAACAGGCTTAATAAAATGAAAAATCTAACATTAGTCAAAGGTACGGTTTCCTTCGATGATCTGATTTTTATCCTAAAAAAAATCATTTTGATATTTTTTTGTATCTTGCACCCATTATTAACCAAAAAACAAATATTATGAGGAAAGTTACTCTCCTGTTGTTATGTTTATGCATAACGGCAATGAATTCCTTTGCGGGCGGCTACCAGGTTGGTTTGCACAGCCAGCGAAACATTGGCATGGGACTGATCGGAACGTCCCTGAGTTATGATGCCAGTGCGCTGTTTTACAACCCGGGCGGAGCTCCCTTCATAAACTCCAAATTCAGTTTTTCAGGAGGAGCGACCTTCCTGATGGCACGGGCGACATTCCAATCGCAGGATCAAGCCTACCAGGAACATATGAAACATCAGCTGAATACCCCGTTTTATTTTTATGCAGCTTATAAACCCATTAAAGATCTCAGCATAGGTGTTGCTGTCAATACCCCCTATGGATTGAGCATGGCATGGCCCGACAACTGGCAGGGACGTTACCTGATCCAAAGCGTGAAATTCACAGCCATTACTATTCAGCCTACCATTGCATATAAAATCAAAAATATTGTTGGAATCGGGGTCGGCCTGATCATTTCTTATGGTGATGTGAGCCTTGCCAAAGCCGTTCCGGTAAATGGCCCTGACAGCACTGATGGGCAAGTGAAAATAAAAGGTCATACGACAAAATATGGTTTTAATGCAGGGATCATGGTTCATCCCGTTAAAGGTTTAAACATTGGTATCGATTACCGTTCAAAGATCGTTATGGCATTGAAGGATGCAGATGCAAAATTCACGGTACCTGCAGCATTAACCACGAATTTCCCGGATAACAAGGTAGATGTTTCCCTTCCCCTACCTGCCAACCTGGATTTCGGCATATCCTATGAATTCAATGACAAGTGGATGATCGGCTTAGACCTGAATTATGTATTCTGGAAAGTTTATGATTCGCTTGCTTTTAATTTCAAGACTGCCACACCTGCCGTTCAGGCTCATCAGGCTTCTGCAAAGCTTTACCAAAACCGCCTGATTACACGCCTCGGTGCTCAATACAAGATCAACCATATAATTACCGTCAGGGCCGGTGGATATTATGATCCTACACCTATACCTTCAGATTATCTGGATCCAATGTTACCGGGTTCAAATGAGATCGGGCTTACATGCGGATTATCCGTATATCCGGTAAAAGGATTCAGCATTGATGCATCTTTTGAATACCTCATGGGAAGCAAACGTTCAGGGATCTCCAGTCCGGATGCAAACGCGGGAGATCACAACTTTGCCGGAACATACAATACGGTATTTTATATGCCCGGCATCGGTTTAACTTATAATTTCTAACCTTAAAATTGCAAGAATCATGAAAAAAATATTTCTCATCTTATTGTCCCTTGCATTATTCACAGCCTGTGAACGAAAGATCGACACCTTTACGGTCAGCAACGGATCAGCTAATTTTAAAAAATACATCGCGGTTGGAAATTCATTCTTCGCCGGTTATGCCGATGGCGCACTGTACCACAACGGGCAGAAATATTCCATCCCAAACCTGATTGCCGGCCAGTTGCAGCTTGCAGGATCCGGATCTTTTGTACAGCCCATGGTTACCAGTGAGTTTGGTGTTGATTTCATCGGATCCACACCTAAGCTGAAACTGGGACCTTCCAAAGATTGCAAAGGGGTAACCTCCCTGGGTCCTGTTTATGACCTGGGAACAAAAGATCCGCTCGTACCTGTTGGATACGATGTCAATAATTTTGCTGTCCCAGGAGCAAAATCCTTCCATATCCTTGCATCACATTATGGAGATCCGGCATTGCTTCCGCTCGGAGAGGCTAATCCCTACTTTTTCAGGTTTGCCAAGGCGGCAGCTTCATCGGTTCTGAGTGATGCAATGGCTTCCAATGCAACCTTCTTTACCTTGTGGCTGGGTGATAACGATGTTCTGTCCTATGCATTATCCGGAGGCCTTGGTGATACCATTACCAGCCCGGCCTTTTTCCAGACCGTGATGGGCGGAATCCTGCATGAACTCACACTCAATGGCGCCAAAGGTGTCATTGCCACCATCCCTGATGTAACTTCGTTCCCGTTCTTTGCCACTATTCCTTATAACGGACTTGTACTTACAAAGTCAGAAGCCAATTCAGTAAATATGGCAATGAAGCTTTACGGTTTACCAGATACCAATTATGTAGCCGGCGCGAATCCTTTCCTGATTCCGGACCCGACCTCCCTGCATCCCTATTTCAAAGTCCGGCAGATGAAGCCGGGCGAACTGGTTCTGATGACAGTTCCCCAGGATTCCATGAAGTGTATCGGGATGGGAATCATCAGCAAACTAACTAATTTCCCCTACCCTATTCCGAAACAATATATCCTGACTCTCGACGATATCAGCAAACTGCAGGCTGCCACGAGCGCGTATAACCAGATCATTACCGCGCTGGCTGCCACTTTCAAACTTGGGGTTGTCGATATGAATAGCAAATTAAAAGAATTGCAGAAAGGTATTGTATGGGACGGGATTACCCTGAATACCACTTTCGTTACCGGTGGGGCTTTCTCACTCGACGGGATCAATCTGAATCCCCGTGGCTGTGCCCTGGTTGCAAATTTCTTCATTGAAGCAATCAACAAGCAATACGGTAGCACTGTTCCGTATGTTGATATCACAAAATACCCGGGTGTTATCTTTCCGTAATTTATATTTAAAAATGCTGAATAGCCGTTTCCGGGAATGTAGCCGGGAACGGCTTTTTAGTTGGCGGACAAGCGGACAAGGGAAGTAGCGAAATGGCGAAATAGCGAAATGGCGAAAAATTGCTTAGATGCTTGGTCGTAAATTACTTTGTGGACTTTGTGACTTTGTAACTCTGTGACTTTTATCCATCCAGCATCCAGCATCCAGCATCCAGCATCCAGCATCCAGCATCCAGCATCCAGCGCCCAGAACCTGAAACCTTGAATCTGGAACCTGAAACCTTGAACCTGGAACCTAAAACCCTGTACCCAGAAACCTCATCATTTTCCAAACAGCTCTGCTGCGGTGACTGATTCCGTTTTTCAAGTAGGGCGGCATTTCGGAAAAGGTCTGAGATTGTCCGTTTGGGACGAAAACCGGATCATAACCGAATCCTTCTTTTCCGCGTTTCTCTTTCAAAATGACACCGTCGATGCGGCCTTCGAAGAAGTGTTCGGTTCCGCCCAGGATCAGGCATACCGCGCAGCGGAAGTTGGCGTTACGGTTTTCTGCATGCTGCAGTTCAGCAAGGACCTTCCTGATATTATCTTCAAAGATGCATCCTTCCCCGGCATAACGTGCGGAAAATATTCCCGGCCGCCCGTCAAGCGCATCAATAAAGAGGCCGGTATCATCGGCAAAACAATCCATTCCCGTTTTTTCGTATATGAAACGGGCCTTCTGTCTTGCATTCCCCTCCAGGGTATCGCTCGTCTCGGGAATATCCTCTTCAATAGAAACATCCTTCAGGCTTAAAATACTGAATGAATTCCCCATGATCTCCTGAACTTCCCTGAGTTTATGAAGATTATTTGTTACGAAAAGAAGTTTTTTTACCATGATTGAATTCATATGTACTTAAGTCAGTCTCAAAGGGAACAACCTCAATCAGAGGCTGACTAATAAGTTTTTTGTACTGCGAAGACGGAAAGATGTAAATAAAATTCTCTGTGAACCTCAATTACTTCTCCGTGGATCTCTGTGTAATAATTTTACCGAATCCCCGAAGAAGAATTACACAGAGGGACACAGAGAAGGCACAGAGTGTCACAGAGATTGAGTTTGAGTAGGTTAAAGTTTAGCATTTTAGCTTCTTTGAAGTGAAAAAGAATCTATTAGTCATCCGCTTAAAAAACAAGAGATTCTTCGATCATCCTGGTAAACAATTCCGTCATCGTCCATCCGTATGCGCGGGCCATTTTCGGAACGATACTTTGTTCGGATAATCCGGGAACCGTATTCACTTCCAGGAAATAAAATTCATTATTGCTGTAAATGTAATCGAACCTGACCACTCCATGACAATTCAATTTCTCATAAAGGTCCATGGAAATGTTCCTGCATGTTTCAGAAACATCTTTCGGGATATTGGCCGGAACCACTTCTTCTGCCAGTCCTTCCTTGTATTTTGCTTCATAATCAAAGAAATCCGTTTTCGAAATGATCTCTGTCACGGGAAATGTAATCACTTTCCCTTCAGACCTTACCAAGCCACAGGTAAGTTCGCGACCCTGGATAAAATCCTCCACGAGTACTTCTTCATCTTCCTGAAATGCTTTTTGCAACGCTGCTTCCAATTCCTCCGCTTTATTCACTTTCGACATGCCCACGCTAGAACCTCCGTTGTTGGGTTTCACGAAACAGGGAAATGCGATCTCTTCCCAAATAGCATAAACCGGATCCTCCATACGGCGGAAAAGATGAATCGAATTCGCGGTTCTGACACCCATGGATGCAACAACTTTCTTGCAAAAACTCTTGTTAAAGGTCAAAGCGGAAGTTGTGACGCCACTGGAGGTATAAGGAATTCCGATCATATCGAGGTATCCCTGGAGTTTTCCGTCTTCACCTGGCGTTCCATGGATTGCATTGAAAACAACATCAAACCGGATCGTTTTCCCATCGAGAGAGAAGGTGAAATGATCTTTATCCACCGGGACTTCTTTCCCATCTATCCTGCAAACCCAGCCTTTCTTGCTGATCCCGACAAGGAAAGGAATAAATTTCTCCCTGTCGAGATGATGAAAAACCTGTTCTCCGCTTTTCACAGAAACATCATACTCTCCGGAATCTCCTCCGCACACAATGGCAACATTCAGCATAGGTGTTGTGGTTTTGAACTGAACAAAATTATGATAAAAGTTTGTAAAGTTTGTAAAGTTTGTAAAGTTTTTAAAGTTTATAAAGTTTGTAAAGTAACAAAGTGACAAAGTGATGACAGTGAAATAAATAATATTCTTAACCCGTTTTTGTAATCTGACAAAATTCCCGTAGGTTTGTAAATAAATACAATAAAGTAAAGGTTTTCCGGTTAATTAAACAAAAACGGAAGGATGAAATTTTTCCGCTTTTTATGGTCGAAGAGATTTCTCAAACATCTTTTGGGAATGATCGTAATGTTAAGCTTGCTGGTATGGATCATACTGTTCGCATTAAAGATCTATACCCAGCACGGAAAATACTATATCGTTCCGGATTATACCGGAAAAAATATCGATGAGGTTATGGCTGGAAAAGAAGCAGCAATATTTGATTTTGTGGTGATTGATTCCGTGTT
>JBEKST010000098.1:0-9860 GCA_049516815.1 Bacteroidales bacterium
AAACACAGTATATTTCTTACATTCAGGCCTGTTCACTGGTTACCTGGTTCAGGGAAAAAGGAGTGGTTCCGGCCTATTGTTCCGGATATAGCTTGGGGATCTATGCCGCTTTGTTCCAATCGGAGGTGATTTCCTTCCTCGATGGGCTCGTGCTCATACGCCAGGCCTATAAAGAGATAAAAAAGATCACCATGAAGAAGGAATTCGGCATGTGTGTTATCATCGGCCTGAACCTGGATGACCTGCAACAATTGATCAGGAAAGAAAAACTGAACCTGAAACTTGCCATTCAGAATAGTGTATGTTCATTTTCCTTATCCGGTCCTGCAGAAGATATTCTCAGACTTACCGAATCCGCTCAGAAAGAAGGAGCGCTAAGTACACGTGTTCTGAATGTTTCCGTTCCTTATCATTGCGTTTTTTTAAAAGATACTGCTGTTGGATTCAGCGAATTTGTTAACCAGATACAATTTCGCAGCCCGAAAATGCCGATCGTCTCATTAGTCGACCAGGATATCCTGCTGGAAGAACATGCATTGAAAGATGAAGTTGTCCGGAACCTTTTCACTTCGCTGAACTGGTATAAAACCCAGCTATATCTTCAGGAACTTGGCATAAGCCGGTTCGTGGAATGTGGCTCGGGAAAAGGAATTGTGAAGAACGCAAGGTTTATCGAGGGGGATGCGGTATTTTATACGGCAAATTCTTTTACCATATTATTGGATGCAAAACAAGAGGACATAACCTGTTAATACGTATTTTTAGTCAAAATTCCGGAAATTCAACTATGAATAAAGAGGAAATACTTCAATTCCTGAATGACAACCCGGCTTTTTCCCTTGCCACTTCCGATGGAAATATCCCGCATGTACGCACTCTTCTGCTGCATAAAGCGGATGAATCCGGCATTTATTTTATGGTTGGTAAGTTCAAGGATGTATACCGGCAACTTTCCGTCAATCCATATGTGGAACTTTGCTTTCGTAAGGATAATTTTCAGATAAGGATCAGTGGCCAGGTGGAAAACCTCGATAAAGACCTGAATCTTAAAAAAGAGATCCTTTCAGTACGGCCTTTCATGACTTCCTGGATTGAACAGGTGGGATTCAAATACATGGCTGTTTTCCGGCTCAGGTTTGGAAAAGCTGTTACCTGGAGCCTGGAAACAGAATTGCAGCCAAAGACCATCATCGACTTGTAATTCCTTACAGCAATCCCTTAGCTTTCCATTTTTTCCTGATCCTGAGAAGGCTCCTGAACATCGGCTCGTTCAGTTGTTGCTCAGCCCTGAGTTGCTGAGCTTCCTTCAACATCTCTAGGGGTGGGCGCGTTTCGGCTGAATAAATGCAGTTGAATCGTTTTGTGGTCGCTTCAAGGATCAGTTGCACAAGACGGTCTCTCGAAATTCCCTTTGAAAAATAAAACAACGGGGGATACAGTAACGATTGACCAGGTTTGATCACCTGTTCCTGCATTGCTATGGTTTCAAGAGGTGTGTTGGGATAAATCCGTAATCCGGATGCCATGTATACAAGATCTTCCGGGTTAATATATTGGTCAATAAAATCGAGTGTTTCTTTAAAGGTATCTTCATTTTCCCCTGGACCGCCAAAGAGAAAGAACCACATGGTAGGCAGGTTGAATTTCCGGATAGCAGTTGCCATTTGCCGGACTTCATGCAACTCGAATCCTTTCCTGAGATTTGCGAGTAAGGTCGGAGATGCCGTGTCGGGGGTGGCATCGATTTGGACAAAACCGGCTTCCATCATGAGTTTAAAGAGTTCTTCATTGGAGTTTCGCGGATTGATCCCCATGGTCCTCAAGCGCACCCGAAGTTTCCTGCGTATGATCCCACGACAGATGGCTTCAGCATGCCCCCTGGGATCATTGAATGTAGAATCCACAAATTCGAACATGATGTCCCCTAACCGGTCGTGGGCTTGTTCGATTTCTTCAACGATATCCTCTGGTTTCCGTGTCCTGAATGCCGTTCCCTCCAGAAAGGGATAGGTACAATAAATGCATCCGTGTGAACATCCCCGTTTGGTCTGAATGGAATAGGCGCCTATTTCCCTGTAAGGAGTAAAATCAATTTTACGGTCAATTTCCGAAAACCGGTCTGAAAATAGACCCGGCTGGAAATACTTGTACGCATTTCTTCCATTTGTGGCAGAACATACCAACACATTCCCGAAAGGTAAGACATCCTCTTCCTTATCAAGGATATTCAGCAATTGATAAAAGGCATTTTCAGCCTCACCGATAATACCATAATCTGCCTGTGTCAACTTCATCAGTTCCTGCGGAAAAATGCTGAATCCACTGCCACCCAGGATGATTTTTGCAGAGGTTATTTTCTTAACGGGAAGAATTATACGTGAAACCTGGTCATGGACATAATAAACGCAATTGTCAGGCATGGTATTATCGATGTTCCGGATGCTGAAGCCGATGTAGTCGGGGTTGAACTGAAGCACCCGGTCAACAAGGCCAATATCTTCACCGAACATACAATCGTAGATACTCACCTCCCAGCGATCCTCAAGGCTTGCAGAAAGAAGGCAAAGTCCAAGCGGCGGTATGGGATACGGCGCTTTTTCGGTATTGCAATTGACGAGCAGAACCTTTTTCAATTTTCGATTTACGATTTGCGATTGAATTTTTGATATTCGATTTACGATTCTCCATCCTCTATCCTCCATTCTCCGACCTCGGACCTCGGACCTCTGTCAAATAACATCCTTCCCTTTCTTGATCAGCCATAGTTTCCCGATCTCTTCGTGAAACTGGTCATGTGGCAATTTTGTTTTCATCACGGAATTGAAAAAATTGTATTTCTTATAATCGTGATCAATGATCTCAGTCTTCATCTGCTGGTAAAAAACAGTTCCCGGCATCGGCGTCAGTACAGTGTATCCGGCATATACTACGCGGTTCCTGTCGGCATATTCCGCCAACGCATTAAAATCATTTTCTCCATAGTCATTAGGAATAACATAATTTCCCCGTACCATGATGTCATTCTGCTCGAACACTCTGATTGCTTCCTGGTTATCAAATGCAGGCGCGTCCTTATGGTATTTTGAAAGTTCTTCATCCCTAAAGGATTCAAACCCACAGATTACAACCTTTAAACCTCCTTTAGCAAGTTTCTCAATGATCTCAGGGTGACGTGCTGCAACATCTGCACGGATATCCATCACAAATGTCTTTTGAATCCCCTCCTCAACGATACGGTCGAAAAGAAGGTTCATAAAATCGTGGTCCACTACGGTATTTGCATCTGCAAAGCGCACTACCGGGTACTCATCAATCGATTTCAATTCTTTGATGAGGCTGTCAACGTTCCGCTGATAATATTTCCCTTTAAACTGAGTCCATATTGAACAGAATGTGCATTTATAAGGGCATCCGAGGGAAGTAAAAATATAGGTGCTCGGGAAGGGGCTATTGCCTACCTTATAAGTACTGATCCATCGATCGAGATGCCGGCGGTCGGGCATAAGATAATCAGCGTTGGCAGCATCCCAGGAACGGGTGACTCCCAATGTTTTTTTCAGTCCGGATTTTCCGTTCAGGTAGATGCCGGGAACGGATTCCAGTATTACCCCTTTTTCCTTCGCAATTACGACATCCCTGAAGAGGTGGGGACACTGACCGGGAATCACTATATCCGCCGGAGTCCCTGCAAAATCCTGGATGCAAAGTGTTGCATGTAATCCACCGGCAATAGTGAGGGTCGAAGGATTGAATTGCTTTGCAACCCGGAATATTTCCAGCGCATAATCAAATTCGGATGTTATGACTGTTACCCCCAGAATATCCGGCTTGTATCTTTCCAGTAGCTGAAGTACAAGAATATCCAGCGAAGGCGTGGACGGATCAAGATCATATTCTCCTTTCAAATCAAACACGACGATATCAAAATCCTTGACTGCAGCAGCAATGGTAAGCAACCCCAAGGGCGGGCCGATGAGTTTTTTGTGAATAAACGGCTTTGCACTTTCCGGGGCGAACCGGAGGATATTATTTTCAGGACTGCGTGGAGGATTGATAAGCAGTATCTTCATGTAATGATCGATGTAGTGTTAATTTACAAAGGTAAGAAATTGCGGGCAGGTGAAGATTGCGTACCAGTCCCTTTCCTGTTACGTGAAAAAATGTACCTTTGCCTGAACTGTTAATGATTCTTCTAAAAGATAATGTCCGAATTTGAGCAGATCAGGCAGAGATTCAAGGAGCTGAAATGCTGCGTGATTATTCCTACCTATAATAATGATAAGACCTTGGAGCAGGTCATCCGGGATGTGCTGGAATATACCACGGATGTAATTGTCGTGAATGACGGGTCAACCGATCATACCCAGGATATCCTTAAAAAATTCGGTTATCTTCGGGCCCTCAACATTCACAAAAACAAGGGAAAAGGCTATGCATTGCGCCTGGGGTTCCATTATGCTTTGAAACAAGGATTCCGTTATGCCATCACCATTGATTCTGATGGCCAGCATTACGCGGATGACCTCGTGAAGTTCATCGATAAAATCGAACAGGAACCCGACTCGGTCATTATTGGTGCCCGCGATATGAAACTCGACGGTGTGCCGGGGACCAGTAGCTTCGGACATAAGTTTTCCATTTTCTGGTTCCGTATAGAGACAGGCCTGAAGGTCCCGGACATCCAATCTGGTTACCGTCTCTATCCGTTGGAAAAAATGGAAAGAATGCGGTTCTTCGGAAGAAAATTTGAATTTGAAGTCGAGGTACTTGCCAAGCTTGCCTGGAAGTCCGTCAATATTACCTCAGTTCCTGTTAAGGTCTATTATGCTCCAAAGGGTGAGCGGGTTTCTCATTTCCGGAAAGTCCATGATTTCACCCGGGTCAGCATTGCCAATACGCTCCTTGTATTCACCGCTTTATTGTGGGTTAATCCATTCCGTTTTATAACAGCGCTCCGGAAAAAATCAATCCGGAAATTCATCCAGGAACACGTCATCAACAGCAGCGACTCCAATATGAAGATAGCCGTATCTGTGACGGTTGGAGTGTTCATCGGAGTCTTTCCTGTATGGGGATTCCAGATGCTGGTCGCATTCGGGATTGCATATTTCCTGAGACTTAACAAATTTGTGACTGTTGCCGCATCTAACATCAGCATGCCTCCCATGCTACCGTTTATCCTCTTCCTGTCTTACATCACCGGCGGACTTATTATAGGTTACAACGAGCATCCACTGAAGTATTCTTCAGGAATCACACTTGGGTGGGTAAAAGAAAACCTGGTCCTATACCTCGTGGGAAGTATCGTATTTGGTATTTTAGCGGCAATGGTCCTGGGTACGATTACCTATTTCCTTTTAATGATCTTCCGGAAACCTCTGGGTGCAAAAATGGAGACCAGCGACCAGGATCAACCTTAGTTTTTTAACGATCTTATGTCTGAACGCTTTATACAAATATATTTTTTTTTCAGGGAGCGCAGGTTGCTGTTTTATCTCTTTCTCGGTACGCTTCTCGCGGCTATTCTTTTTTTCGCTTCGAAGATAAAATTTCAGGAAGACATTACAGGAATTTCAGGTTCAAAGAGCAATCAGGGCAAATTTGAATATGTCGTCAGTCATGTCAGGTTTACTGATAAGCTGATCATCCGTATTTCACTTGCCGATACTTCTGCCAAGGCTGATCCCGAAAGGCTGATCCTTTTTGCCAAGGATCTGACCGATAGCCTCTCACATCGTTTTGATTCAACTTATATAAAGGGAATCATCGGAAATGTCACGGATTCCTCAATGTCAGCTTCGTTCGATCTTCTTTATGACCACCTACCGGTTTACCTGGATGAAAATGATTACCGGAACATCGACAGTTTACTGGTCCCGGCATCCATTCATTCGGTTTTAGAAAAAGATTATAAAGACCTTCTATCGCCTGCAGGTTTTGCCCTGAAAAAAATAATCCTGCGCGATCCTCTGGGATTGACATATATGACCATGAACAAGTTGAAATCGCTCCAGGCCGGCGATAATTTTGAACTTATGGATGGCTACATCCTGACCAAAGACCGAAAGAACCTTCTCCTCTTTATTACACCCGTCAATCCAGCCAGTGAAACCTCCCGGAATGAAAAACTTCTTGAGGGGTTGGATGAAATCCTGACAAAAATCAGCGTCACATACAAACATGAGATCAAGGGACAATATTTCGGCGACATTGTATTTGCTACAGGAAATGCACGCCAAATCAAAAAAGATATCTTGCTCACCCTGGCCATCGCATTGTGCCTCATTCTCCTGTTGATTGGGTGGTATTTCAGAAGCTGGAAAATCCCTTTGCTGGGGTTTCTGCCGGCCCTGTTCGGAGGTGGTCTTGCCCTGGCTATCCTCTATCTGCTGAAAGGAACGGTTTCTACCATTTCCCTGGGCATAGGGTCGGTCATTCTGGGATTGATTGTGGATTATGCCCTTTACCTCATCACTCTTTTCCGGAAGAAAGGCGATATGGTAGTGGTGCTGAAAGAAATGACCCTTACTGTGTTCCTCTGCAGCCTGACTACGGTTGGTGCATTCCTATGCCTGATTTTTCTTCGTTCATCGGTATTGAATGACCTGGGTTGGTTTGCAGCCCTCAGCGTGGCGGGCGCCGCTTTCTTTGCACTGGTCATTCTTCCTCACTTCCTGAATCAAAATGACCTTAACAAAAAACCAGAGTCTACTAATATCATTGACCACATCGCTGCTTTCTCTTTTGAAAAAAGTAAAATCTTCGTGGTTCTCTTATTGGTCATGATGATTGTCAGTATATTTTTCCTTTCCAGGGTCAGGTTTGAAGACGATATGATGGCTTTGAATTTCGTTCCTGGCAAGCTGAAAAACATAGAAAAGGATCTTGACCGGATTACAGGGGCATCCCTGAAAACTGTTTACATTATTTCCACAGGCAAAGTCCTTGATGATGCACTCAGAATACAGGAAAGAATGCACAAGAATCTGGATAGACTTACCGGTTCTGGCGTGATCCATAGTGTTTCGGGCAGCGGGAAATTGCTGTTTTCTGATTCATCGCAAAATGCAGGGATCCAACGGTGGAACAATTTTTGGACAAAGCAACGAAGAAACTTGCTGGAAAAGGAACTGAAGAAATCGGTAGCTGATTTCCGGTTCAGGGAAAATGCATTTGATCCCTTTCTTCAGTATACAGCCAAAACATTCACGGTTCTGAATCCGGTTGAAACAAAAAAACTGACATCCGGAATTCTCTCTGAATATGTCAGTGAAACCCATGATCTTTCGATGATCACCACCCTGGTCAAAGTCAGGCAGGAAGATAAAAAGGAAGTATACCGGGCATTTGAGGGAAAACCGGGTATTGTGGTTTTCGACAAGCAAATCCTTGTCAACCATTTTGTAGCAAATTTAAAACATGATTTCGACCTGCTGGTCAGGCTTTCGATGATCTTTGTAACACTACTGCTCCTTCTTTCCTTCGGTCGTATCGAAACCGGGCTTACCACTGCCCTCCCGATGTTCGCAAGCTGGCTTCTGACACTGGGTTTCATGGGCATCACCGGCATCAGGTTCAACATTTTCAACATCATCGTCTCCTCATTCATCTTTGGACTTGGCGTTGATTATAGCATCCTGATGATGCGGGGATTGTTGTTCGAGTACAAATACCGCATCCCGGAAATTTCTTCCTATAAAACCTCCATCTTTCTTTCTTCAGCTACTACGCTTTTTGGCGTTGGTGCGTTGTTTTTCGCCTTGCACCCGGCCCTTAACTCCATTGCCCTCGTTTCCGTATTCGGGATCATTGCAGTGGTGCTTGTTTCTTATACATTCCAGCCGCTCTTACTCCGGTGGTTCCTCTTTAACAGGCTGAAACGCGGAAGATATCCTATTACAATCCGGATTGTCTTCAAGTCCTTTATCACCTGGGGAAATATCGTCCTTGTAGCGATCCTGCAAGTTATCTTCGGTGGATTGATCTTCCTTCTCTACCCAGGTCCGAGAAAAAAGAAAGAGTACATTTTTCACTGGCTCTTCTGCCAACTCTGTAAAGCCTATATTTTCGTAACCTTTCCCACGAACAGGAAATTTTACAACCCACACGGTGAAAACTTCTCCAAACCCGCTGTCATCATCAGTAATCACCAATCGCTGATTGAAACACCTTCTTTCCTGCGTCTTTATCCGAAGATCATCATCCTTACAAACGAATGGGTATGGAATTCGCCTTTGTGGGGCCCGGTTTCCCGGATGGCAAGTTTTTTCAATGCGGAAAGGGGAATTGACAGGATACTGGATCAGCTGAAGGAAAAGGTCAATGAAGGATATTCCATTCTCGTCTTCCCGGAAGGGCACCGAAATATTGATAACCGGGTCCACCGTTTCCACAGGGGGGCCTTTTATCTTGCGGAAAAACTGAAGATCGATATTCTTCCCGTTGTCGTATTTGGTTCCGGTGAGTTCCTGGGAAAGGGTGAATTCTGGGGCAGACCGTCAGGACTTCGCATGAAGATCCTCCGGCGGGTGGGAATTGATGAACCGGAAATGGGTTCAGGCTACTCGGAACGTTCAAAATGTTTTCGCCGTTTATATTCCCGTGAATATGCTACCTTCATGGCACAGGAAGGGACCGGAAGATTTTACCGGAAAAAGCTGGTGTTGAATTACATCTTCAAAGGGCCGGTCCTGGAGTGGTACCTCAGGGTAAAAATGAGGATTGAAAAGTACTACCAGCCTTATAATGAACTGGTGCCAAGGGAAGGCGAGATCCTTGATCTGGGCTGCGGATATGGGTTCATAAGCTATATGCTCAGTTTTACTTCACCTTCACGGAAGATCACCGGTGTGGATCATGATGCCGAGAAGATCCGCGTGGCGGCGAATTGTATCTCGAAAAACGAAAATCTTGATTTTATCTGTGAAGATATTACCCGCTATTCTTTCGGGAACAAGGATGCCATCCTGCTGAGTGATGTCCTGCATTACCTGCCGCAAAAAAACCAGGAAGGATTACTGAATCGTTGCATTGAAAAACTTAATCCCGGCGGAATAATCCTGATAAGGGAAGCCGATTCAAAAAAGGAAAAACGCCACAAAAGAACGAAACTCACAGAAGTTTTTTCGACCCGGATCCTCGGATTCAATAAGACAATCAATGAATCCAAAGAACTGTACTTCACTTCCCTTGAAGACATCAGCCAGATCGTTGACCGGCAGGGATTGAAGATGGAAGTGATCCGTGAAGCAAAACATACCTCCAACCTTTTACTGATCATCCGCAAATAATGAAAAATCCGGAACGGAAATACGATGTAGTCATTGCAGGTAGCGGACTTGGCGGACTTCTCTGCGGAACTATCCTGGCAAAGGAAGGGATGCACGTTTGTATTTTGGAGAAAAGTTCACAAGCCGGAGGATGCCTTCAGACCTTCCGGCGCCATGGTGTTGTTTTTGATACCGGTGTCCATTATTTCGGAGGGATGGATCCCGGGCAGACCCTATATTGTTACTGGAATTATTTCGGGCTAACCAGATCCCTCTCGATGGAACGGATGAACCCCGATGGATTTGATATCATCGGCATCAATGGTCTGGATTACCCTATAGCCATGGGATTTGATCATTTCGTTGAACAGCTTCTCCCCTGTTTTCCTTCAGAAAAAGGGAATCTTGAGAAATACATTCGCTGCCTGAAAGAGATCAGTGCAGCCTTCCCGCTTTATGCTCTTAAAATGCCAAAAGATCTCAAGGAGTCGATGCGCGGCACGCTGACGAAGAGGGCGGAGGAGCTGGGCGAACCCGGGTTCGTGGAAAAGATAGCCGACGAAACGGTGACCCCCTGGTCCACCTTGTAAT
>JBEKST010000099.1:0-16888 GCA_049516815.1 Bacteroidales bacterium
CACACTGCCGAAAATTTCGTTTTCTTGAATCGGAGTTCCTCCCATTACGCGGAACCACCAGCGCAGTTGGCCGCGAATAGCCGAGGGTCGTAGTTCTGCTCGCGACTGGTCTGCTCCAGCACAAAAGCAAGGGGTTAGGAACTCGATTCTAAAAGTGTGTGTAGTCACGGCATCTTCTCCTTGCGCTCTTTGGCCATCTTAAAAAGCTCTTGCACCGACGACGACCATCGTGTGCGATCTTTCTGCTTTCCCTCCAAGGCAAGCTGGCGTATTTCCTTCCATATTGACACCCTTTCGCCGCGCAACAAAACGTAAACCGCGACTTTCTGTTCTGGAGGCAGAGTCGAGAGCTTCTGTACAACGTCCTTGAATTTATGTGCCGGCCAAGAGGTCATTTCAAAGGCGGCCTTCTGCTCTGCGGTCATCCCTTCTGTCGCCCTAGCAATTTCTTCCTTCTTCCTGCGGCGGCCTTCTTCCTCCCTCTTCTTTTGCTCTTTTTCAGCAATTTGTTGTTGTTCTGTTTTGCGACGCTCATCGCCTGCTCTTAGGGCGTCTTGCACGTTCTTCTGAAGCTCTATGGACGCGTCAAACCAGCCGTATCCGGCAGCGGTCTTTGCTCCCAGGGTGGAGGGCCGCCTGCGCACCGAGACCTGGAATAATGAGGGCACATCGCGCTCGCAACTCATCCTGGTTTGCGATTCCGTGCAGTTTGTTGTCCCGGAACCGCGGCCGCAGAATCCGTCGAAGCCCAACGACGGCGACGAGCACGAACACGCGACGCCTCCGACCGGCGGGGAAGCCGACGGCAGACCGCCGTTTTGAACACCGAACCCACCGGCGGCACAGCCAACTCGTGCGAGCCGAACTCGGTCACCCCTCACCTGGAGCCCGAAATCTGACACACACGGCCGGATTCGTGCGGTGACTCGTTCAGCTGGCCAATCTGGCCCGCAGTACATAAATGAGGTAGGGGGGAGACCCACCAGCCTTCAACAGTACCTCTCAACCACGATTCCCGAGTTTATGCCCCAAAATCGAATTTTCGAGCGCCCGGATTGTCGGCAGCGTTCTTTATCAGCATCCTTGACGGACGTCACTAAAACCGCCCGGCAGTGGGACGCCGTCTTCGCCATGCGTGTTCATCCCGATTTGCTTGGAAAATATACTGCGCCGAACGTGGCCGATGATGATGAGGGATATTATCTGGTGGGCGCTTTGGGGCAGGAGATCGATGCTGCCCTTGACGGTCGAATGCCGAGCCGGCTGGTGAGCTACGGGAAGTTTCTTGCCATTGATTTCACATTCCTGGCGCGACGCCGCCGGACATCAAGTGAGGAAGTTCTGAACCTGCGGGCTGTCCTTGGCCCTTGCGACGGCAGCCACCCTTTTGTGTGCGTGGTAAGGCAGGCCCCGCCATTCTGAACGTGCTGGGCGCGCACCGATCACGATCCAAGTGAATTCAGGACCAGAAACTGGACAACTCAGTCCAACCCGGCGCCGTGCAAAGTGAGTTTTTCCCGGTCGCGACCGGGCTGCCCTGGTCACCGGCATCTGAAATGGCGGTCACAATTGGAATCTGTCCCAACAACGGGATGGAAAGATCCGCTGCAAGTTTTGCGCAGCCGCTCTTCCCGAAGATATAATACTTTTTATCCGGCATATCGGGAGGAACAAAATAGGACATGTTTTCCACCAAGCCAATGATCGGGATCCGGATGGCTTCGGTGTTGAACATATCCGCTGCTTTCCTGACATCGGTAATGGCCATTTCCTGTGGTGTGCTCACGATGATAGCACCCGTAAGCGGGAAATTCTGGATCAGTGTCAGGGGAATGTCCCCGGTTCCGGGAGGAAGATCGATCACCATATAATCAAGTTCATCCCAGATGGCTTCAGCAAGTAATTGTTTCAATGCAGAGGAAATCATGGGGCCGCGCCAGATCAATGCTTTTGACTGATCAACAAAAAACCCGATCGAAAGAACCTTTAATCCGAATTTTTCGATCGGTATGATCCAGTTCTTTCCATCCCGTTCAATAATACGTGGCCGGTCATTCTTTAAACCTAACATCATCGGGATCGAAGGCCCGTAGATATCGGCATCCAATAAACCCACCTTCGCACCCATATGGGCCAGCGCAATGGCAAGATTGACGGCAACCGTCGATTTGCCAACGCCACCTTTACCTGAACCGACTGCAATAATGTTCTTCACATTCTTCAGCAATTCTTCCGTCTGTTTCCTGACTGTCGTAACCTGTGAAGAAAGTTCAATTTCCACTTCAGCATAAGGATCAATGTATTTAAGAATGGCATTTTTGCATTGTTTTTTCAGAAAATCTTTCAGTGGGCAGGCCGGCGTAGTAAGCACCAGCATGAATTTCACCTTATTGCCGTCAATCTTTATATCCCTGATCATATTCAGAGTCACGAGATCCTTTTTCAGGTCCGGATCCTGTACATGGCTTAACGCTTCTAATATTTGTTCTTTAGTCATTATATGAATCTATCAATTGCTACAATCATGACGATCGTTTCGTATTTTATTAATTTTATTCCTTCATCGGATCCCAGAATAATTCCTCAAACTTCACGACTTTATCATCTTCCACTGAAATCCCTTCACTTTCCAGCAATTGCTGCATAATCTTCAGTCCTCCGAAATGATGCTTGCCGGTAAGTAATCCATTCCTGTTCACAACCCTGTGAGCGGGAATATTGGCAGTTCGCGTGTGAGAACTGTTCATGGCCCAGCCAACCATACGGGCTGAACTTTTTGTTCCGATATATTCTGCAATTGCACCGTAGGAAGTCACTCTCCCGGCAGGAATCCTGTGTACGATGGCATAAACTTTCTCAAAGAAGGAATCATCACTCCCGTTCTCTTTTTCATTCTTCATGGAAGATTACTTTTCAGTTCCAGGAGAAAATTTTTGATCCGTTGCAGTGAATCGATAATTTCTACCTGCTTTTCCACACCTTCTTTATTCTGCTTGATCTTTTCACGTGCCCCTTGAAGAGTATACCCTTTTTCTTTAACCAGGTGGTAGATGATCCGGATTTTATTGATATCCTCTTTGGTAAACAACCGGTTTCCCTTTTTATTTTTCTGAGGGTTTAGAAAATCAAATTCATTTTCCCAGAAACGGATCAGGGACGGGTTCACCTCAAACAATTCGGCAACCTCGCCAATGGTATAATAAATCTTTTCGATCTTTCCGGCTGGTTTCATTCCTGGTTTAATACTATTAGTCCATGGTTTGAGAAGGACGTGAGGACAGGTCGAGCATCATCTTGTACTGTTCGGCCGAAAGGTCATTGAAGAAGAAATAAATAGGGTTGAGGGGAACTCCGTTTTTCCGTACTTCATAATGAAGATGCGGAGAAGTGGATTTCCCGGTATTTCCTACATAACCGATTATCTGACCTCGCAGGATCTTTTGTCCGGGCTTGACGAAGATCCTTGAAAGATGCGCATAAACTGTTTTGTAACTATATCCATGATCTATGATGATCTCATTTCCATAGCCTCCGCCATCATCATGCCCGGCCATTTCAATGGATCCGTTCCCGGTAGCATAGACCTCTGTTCCGATTGGGGCTGAAAAATCCATTCCTTCATGGAATTTCCGAACCTTATAAAAAGGATCCATTCTCGTTCCGAAATAGGAGCCAATTCTGCGGAGATCTTTATTGCTTACAGGCTGGATGGCAGGGATGCTTACAAGCATACGTTCTTTATTCTTAGCCAGATTAAAGACTTCGTCAAACGATTTTGATTGAATATATAATTCCCTGAGGATCTTGTCCATTTTTTTCTCCGTTTCAATGATCAGATCGGAGTTCTTGTAGCCTTTCAGTTTCTCATACCGGTCAACACCGCCGATTCCCGCTTTACGTATCGAACCCGGGATGGGCTCCGCTTCAAAGATCACACGGTAAATATTGTCGTCACGATCCTGGAGATCAGACATTACTTTTGTAACCCTGTCAAGCTGGTCGTTCAGGATACTAAACTGCAGCTTCATCTGTTCGATTTCCCGTTTTTGTGCTTTTTCTTTCGGGGATTCAAGAAAATTAAATGCAAGTATCAGGACGACGGCTGCAAACACAACGCCCGTTGACAAATGGGTAAAGAAATACCATAACCTCTTCCGGAATGTGGTTTGGACACGGTCGAAAGTAAGAGATCTTTTATTGAATTTGTACTTTACCTTGCTCATTAAAAGCCAAATAAAGAAATATTGGAGATGGATTATTTAGCGAACGCAAAATTACGCAAATAAAGTAACTTTGCAGGCGTTTCTTGTCCTGATTATGTTAAAGATTGTTAAACACCTAATAATCCTTTAGTTAGATGAATTCTAAAACTGTACGCCAGACCTTTCTTGATTACTTCAGATCCAAGGGACATAACATCGTTCCTTCCGCATCCATGGTCATAAAGAATGACCCCACCCTGATGTTTACCAATGCGGGAATGAACCAGTTCAAAGATATTTTTCTTGGCAATAAAGAATCAAAATCGTTGCGCATTGCGGATACCCAGAAATGCCTCCGGGTTTCAGGCAAACATAATGACCTGGAAGAAGTGGGGCATGACACCTATCACCATACTATGTTTGAAATGCTCGGGAACTGGTCGTTTGGCGATTATTTCAAGAAAGAAGCGATCGAATGGGGATGGGAATTGCTTACTGGCGTTTATGGGATCGATAAAAATCGTTTATATGTAACAGTTTTTGAAGGAGACAAAAAAGACGGGCTGGCTAAAGATAAGGAATCTTATAATACCTGGAAATTGTGGGTTCCTGAAGACCGGATCCTGCTGGGTCCGCGAAAGGACAATTTCTGGGAGATGGGTGATATAGGCCCTTGCGGCCCATGTTCGGAGATCCATGTTGATTTAAGGGATGACAGTGAAAGGGAAAAGATTCCAGGAAAATTACTTGTTAATAAAGGAAATCCCCTCGTCATCGAAATATGGAACCTGGTTTTTATCGAATTCAACCGACTGGCAAACGGGAAATTGTTTCCCCTGCCTGCAAAACATGTCGACACCGGAATGGGATTTGAACGTCTTTGCATGGTGATGCAACACAAGAAATCCAATTACGATACCGATGTTTTTCAGCCTTTGATCGGAGCCATCGCCCAGAAATCGGGGATTCCTTACGGAACTGATGAAATTGCGGATGTCGCCATGCGCGTGATCGTTGATCACCTTCGTGCTATTGCTTTTGCCATTGCCGACGGGCAATTGCCTTCAAATGTCAAAGCTGGATACGTGATCAGGAGGATCCTGCGCAGAGCTGTCAGGTATGGCTATGCATTTCTTGACATGAAAGATGCCTTTATCCATGAATTGGTTCCTGTCCTCATTGTCCAGATGGGAGATGTTTTTCCGGAGCTGAAAAAACAAAAAGATCTCGTCATGAATGTGATCAGGGAGGAAGAGATTTCATTCCTCCGAACACTGGATAGCGGGATCACAAAGTTCAATTCTTATCTGGAACTATACAAAAATGGAGCAACCGATATCCAGCATCCAGCATCCAGTATCCAGCATCCGGTTGAAAAGATCATTGACGGTTCATTTGCTTTCGAACTTTACGACACCTATGGTTTCCCGATCGACCTCACCCAATTGATGGCGAAGGAAGCCGGTTGGGAAGTTGACATGGAAGGCTTCAACAAAGGATTAATTGAACAGAAAACCCGTTCCCGGCAGGCTGCCCAGGTTGATACGGCAGACTGGGTAATCCTGAATCCCGGATCCTCCGGAAATACATTTATCGGGTATGATTTCCTATCGGCAGAGACAGAGATTGTACGTTACCGGAAAGTCAAAACCAAAGAAGGGAAATTTTTTCATATAGTATTGGATCAGACTCCGTTTTATGCTGAATCGGGCGGACAGGTGGGTGATCGCGGTTGTCTGGTTTCAAAGGAAAAAAACTATGAGGTCATTAACACCATACGTGAACACGACCTCATCCTACATATAATGAAAACACTACCGGAAGACTTATCAGTTCCTGTCGTTGCCATGGTTGATGTTTCCAAACGCAGGTCCACTGCCAACAACCACACGGCCACGCACTTGCTGCATGCAGCCCTTCGCAAGATACTCGGGAAGCATGTGGAACAAAAGGGATCATATGTGGATGAAGATCATCTTCGTTTTGACTTCACGCATTTTGCAAAAATGACAGAAGAAGAGATTAAAAAAACAGAAGAGATCGTAAACCAGAAGATCCGCGACAATATTTCGCTTTACGAAGAACGGTCAATGCCTCTTGAAAAAGCAAAAGAGATGGGCGCAATGGCCTTATTTGGGGAGAAATACGGGGATACGGTAAGAATTGTGGTTTTTGATAAGGATTATTCCGTTGAGCTTTGTGGGGGAACCCATGTACCCGCCACAGGGCAGATCGGGCTTTTTAAGATCATTTCTGAAGGCGCCATTTCAGCCGGGGTCCGGAGAATTGAAGCCATTACAGGGAAAAGAGCCCTGGAATTTTATACTGACCGGCTCACCCTTCTTGAAGAGGTGAAGGAGATGCTCAAGAACCCTAAAGATGTCATCAAAGGATTAAAGACCGTGCTGGAAGAAAACCAGGAATTGAAGAAAATGGCAGGCGAATACGAAAAGCTGAAGCTGAATGAGGTCCGGGAGGCGATCGCATTGAAGATTCAAAAGGTCAACGGCATTTATTTTCTTGCCGAAAAAGTGGAACTGAGCGTGGATGCTGCCAAAATTCTTGCCTTTGAATTGATTAAAACAATCGATCCTTTTTTCCTTGTGCTGGCTTCGGAAAATGATGGAAAAGCAAACCTCACCGTGATGATCTCTGAAAGCCTCATCAAAGAAAAGGGATTCAATGCAGCCACTATCATCCGTGAACTTGCAAAGGAGATCCAGGGCGGCGGTGGCGGCCAACCGCATATTGCAACTGCTGGCGGAAAGAACCCTGCCGGGATAATGGCTGCATTGGAGAAAGCAAGAACATTCATTAAATAATTTACGAGGTACGATTTTTTATTTTAGATTGAATTTTACGATTTTTAAATTTTCGATTTTATAATCCACCTTTTTAGATTTTACCATCTTACCATTTTACCATTTTTCAGAAATATTCACGCTATTTCAAGGAAGGGTATGATGCATTCGGGCTGACCCCGGAACAGACCAACGCCAAGGTAAAAAGCCTTCTTGCAGATCCAAACACTGACCTGGGCTTGGTCATTCAGACCTCTCCTCTTTTACTCAGGACCGGGAAATATGAAGAAACCAGCTTTGCCGCTCTCCTGTTAAAGTCTTTCTCAAAACAATTTTCAAAAGAAACATTCAATGAAATCGGGCATTGGTTTGAAATTGGCATTACAAACTGGGCTCATACTGATTTTATCTGCGGGGAAATCATGCAGCTCTTTTTTAAAAAGAAGATCATCACCTATCAGGATCTCAGCAAGTGGCGAAAAGCGAAAAATAAATTCCAGCGCAGGGCAGTCGCGGTTTCCCTGATCAAGGAGTTGAAGATAACTTCCGATTATCAGCCCTGGCTTGATTTCATCGAACCGCTGATGATGGATCCCGAAAGGGAAGTTCACCAGGGACTCGGTTGGTTCCTTCGCGAAGCATGGAAACGGCAACCTGATCAGGTCGAAACCTTCCTATACAAATGGAAAAACACCGCACCCAGGCTCATTTTCCAGTATGCTACCGAAAAGATGACGCCTGCTGAAAAGCAACGTTTCAGGAAAGAAAAGTAGAAACTACTGCGTCAGCATTTTCATGGAATTCAAAAAAAACAAGATTTTTTTAATTATGAATTACTTGCCTATCGGCAGGCAGGTGAGTTTGAATTATGATTCTTGAATAAGTCGGAAGTCTTATTATTTATCCTGTTCCATAATAAATGAAGTGACTCATAATTCAAATTTCCACATTCATAATTCATAATTAAAAAGTTTTCTGTATTTCCCGTTTTACTTCTTCCAGGGCAATATCCACAGCAGATTTTTCCTCTGAGAGAACCAGTTCCAGCAACATCCTCACCATCTCGGCGGAAGGGGCATTTTCGGATACTTTCATGGATGCGGTATTGATCAGCCGGATGGTTTCTTCTTTCGCATTCCTGACCATTCCCCATGACTTGGAAGAGATATAAAGCTGCTGTGACAGGTTGTACTCAAATTCCTCACGGATGGCGCTAACCATTGCCGCCTGGAGTTGAAGGGCATTCATTTCCGGCCGGTTGATCCGCATGATGAGGTTGTTCACGGCGATCCGGTCAAGAAAAAGGACGATACGTTCACAGGCTTGTAAGCGGATAGGAAGTATGATCCTTTGTTCTTCTCCCTGCGCCTGTAAATGGACAGGCTGTTTCTTATGAGAAAAATAATACCTGAGGATGACTAAGGCTGAAACCAATAACAACCCTATGGCTATGATGATCTTCAGAACAGAAAAAAGAAATACTTCCATGGTTTGAATTTTTTACAAATCTAATTCAAAAACAGGTATAAACATTAAAAAGGATATGAGAAAGCCGTAATGGACAAAAGGAGGAATTTCATTCTCGTATTTTTTTGTTAATTTTCCGCATTAATTCACTCACGAAGGTTTTTCATGATCCAGGAAGTCCCGAACCCTTAAGCCAGATGATGAAAGTGATATCATTTTTAAAGAAACACCTGGTAGCATGCCTCGTCTTTGCAACAAGCTTAGTATTGGGATGTGTGGTGTTTGGAGATTATGGAATCGCCTGGGATGAACCGCTGCAACGGGATATCGGACAGCAATCTTTTAACTACCTTTTCAAGGGAGATAAAACCCTTAACAAATTCAAAGACAGGGATTATGGCGTGGCCGTGGAACTTCCACTACTCTTCCTGGAACAAACCTATCTGAGCCATGATACCCGCGACATTTACCGGATGCGTCATCTGACCGTCCATCTTTTTTTCCTGCTGAGTGCTTTTGCCTTTTATCTTCTGATCTGGATCCTTTACCGGAATAGACCTCTTGCCGTATGCGGCTATCTCATGCTTTTGCTCAGCCCGAGGATCTATGCCCAATCGTTTTTTAACAGCAAGGACATTCCATTCATGTGTATGTTTATCCTCTGTTTCCTGCTTTTTGCAATCGCCTTCCGTGACAAAAAACTATGGCACTTCGTTCTTTTCGGGATCCTGAGCGGCTTGCTTATTAATATGCGGATCATGGGAATCGTGATCCCTTCCATGGTTACTGTTTTAGTACTGATCGACATGATCAGGGGACCCTACCGAAAAAAAATGCTCATCAATTACGCTGTATACCTGGTTCTGACGATCATCGTCACAATTGTTAGCTGGCCCTGGTTATGGCAAGATCCGGTGGGGCATTTCAGTCTCGCTTTTTCAAACATGTCAAAATTCCGGTGGTACAACAATGTCCTGGTGAATGGAGATTTTGTAAGGTCTTATGCTATTAGCTGGAAATACCTCCCGCAATGGTTCGGACTGACGACTCCGATCCTGTACCTCTTACTCGGAATCATAGGTTTCATTTTCCTGGCTGTTCGTTTTTTCAGTAAGCCGTTTGATTTTATCGGCCAGACGAAGGCCCGCAACCAGTTGATCTACCTGGCATGTTTTGTGGGTCCTGTAGTGGCTGTAATCATTTTACATTCCGTGTTGTATGACGGATGGAGGCAGATGTATTTTATCTACCCTGCTTTCCTGCTTCTTGCGATCTATGGGTTATCTTCCATTTTAAGGGCCAGGTTTTCTTACGGTGACCTGCCGAAAGTTATTATTTTAATCCTTTTGATTACCTCCTTTGTCGGAACCGGCTTTACCATGATAAAAAGCCATCCATTCGAGGATGTCTACTTCAATATTTTATTATCGAAGAAGGATAATTACCTCAGGAGAACCTTTGAACTCGACTATTGGGGCATTTGTTACAAACAGGCGGAGGAATATATCCTTGCCCACGACAAATCGCCGGTAGTGAACCTCATGTTTGCCAACTATCCGGGTATAAATAACCTCTTGATTCTGAAACCGGAAGAAAGAAACCGGATCAGGTATGTGAATTCGGAGGACCAAGCGGATTATTTTATTACCAATTACCGTTGGCATCCGTGGGATTATCCATATCCGAAGGAGAAAAAAATATTTTCCATAACCATTCAGAACAGCGAGATCTGTTCTGCCTGGAAACTGCATTAACAGGACAACCATGAATCCGATCTGTATCATCATTCCTTTTTATAATGAAGCCAACCGGTTTCCGGCAGATGAATTCCTGGAATTTCTCCAAAGCGATCCTGAAACTTCATTCTGCCTGGTTAATGACGGAAGTACCGATAAAACAGGAAGTATGCTCGAATCCCTGCGTGAAAAATTCCCTGAACGCATCCTGGTGACCACCCTGCCAGAAAATAAAGGAAAGGCAGGAGCCGTGCAAGCCGGGATGATTTCAGCCTTGCAGCATTTCACGAGCAATTATTTCGGATTTTTTGATGCCGATCTTGCTACCAGGTTGGAAGAATCGTTCCGGTTGCGTTCAAGTTTGCAGGAAAAACCTGCGCTTGAATTCGCGTTTGGGTCACGGGTTGCAATTCTTGGCGTCAGGATTGAACGGAAATTCTACCGTCACTTCATTGGCAGGATAATCGCTACTTTCATCTCCAACATTCTTCACCTGATGGTATACGATACACAATGCGGGGCAAAATTATTCACGCGACAACTGGCGACCCGGGTATTTGAAAAACCCTTCATAACCCGCTGGCTTTTTGATGTTGAGATCCTGGCGCGGATCATCGGGATATATGGCAGGGATAGAATTGAGGAAGTTGCGGTGGAAGTCCCCGTGAAATCATGGATTGACAAGGGAGGATCGAAGATCAGCTGGACTTATGGGTTCAGGGTATTTTATGACCTTTTAAAAATCCGGAATCATTACAAAGCCTTTTTGTAATATTTTTTTTACCTTTGCATTTCTTTAAAAAAGCTCATTATCATAACTTTATAAACTATGCTCTCAAACCGTATTAATTCACTCTCGGAATCTGAAACCCTTGCAATGTCGCGCAAATCCCGGGAACTAAAGGCTATGGGCCATAATGTGATCAACCTCAGCCTCGGTGAACCTGATTTCAACACGCCTGATTACATCAAGAACGCTGCAAAAAAAGCCATTGACGACAATTTCACATTCTATTCCCCGGTAGCCGGTTATGCCGACCTGCGGGAAGCGATTTGTGTCAAGCTGAAAAGAGATAATAACCTCGATTATACCTGCGACCAGATCGTGGTTTCCACTGGTGCCAAGCAGTCGGTTGCCAATGTCGTTCTATGCTTGGTCAATCCCGGGGAAGAAGTTCTTCTTCCGGCTCCATATTGGGTATCATACAAGGAAATTGTTAAAGTTGCCGAAGGAAAATCCATTTTTATCCCCGCAACGGTTGAGCAGGAATTCAAGGTGACTCCGGCACAGATCGAGGCTGCCATAACCCCAAAAACCAAACTGATTATTTTCAGTTCCCCCTGCAATCCTTCCGGATCAGTCTATTCAAAGGAAGAATTGAAAGGGATCGCCGAGGTCTTCGCAAAATATCCCAGTATTTACATTGTGGCGGATGAGATATATGAACATATCAATTTCATCGGACAACATCAGAGTATTGCTCAGTTTGATTTTATCAGGGACCAGGTGATTCTGGTGAATGGCGTTTCCAAGGGATTTGCAATGACAGGATGGAGAATCGGTTATATTGCTGCACCGAAAGAGATTGCTAAAGCATGCGATAAGTTGCAGGGTCAATTCACTTCGGGGGCATCTTCCATTGCACAACGTGCTGCACTGGAAGCCGTGATCAACAATCCTGATACCAAAGAACTGCGTACGATGAAAGCAGCTTTCCGCGAAAGAAGAGACCTATTACTACAGCTGCTGGGTGAAATTCCAGGATTCAAACTGAATCATCCCGATGGAGCTTTTTATGTTTTTCCCGATATCTCCTACTATTTCGGAAAATCGGATGAAGAAACCACAATCCGGAATGCGAATGATTTCTGCATGTATATCCTGAACAAGGTTTTTGTTGCAACAGTTCCCGGAGACGCATTCGGTGATCCGAATTGCATGCGGTTCTCCTATGCTACCTCAAAGGAAAAACTGATTGAAGCGGTGAAGCGTATAAAAACCTTACTGGCTGATCTGAAATAGACATTGGGAATTAGGCATTAGCGAGTAAGAAAAAAATTAATATCTGTTAATAGACATTAGAACAAGCAAACGAGAAATATTAAAAGGATCAAATAAAATAATCTGAAAATGAAAGCACTCGACCTTACTGTTTACGGAATCAATGACGTAAAAACTATTTACCATAATTTATCATACGATGAATTGTTCAAACATGAAACCAACCCGGATCTTGAAGGGTTTGAAAAAGCTTTTGTAACGAGCACCGGCGCTATTAATGTCGATACCGGAATTTTTACCGGCCGTTCGCCGAAAGATAAATACATTGTGGATGAAGAAACCTCCAGGGAACATATCTGGTGGGCCGGACCGGGAAGGAAATCCGATAACAAACCGATCTCTGCCGGCATCTGGAAGGATCTTTATAATAACAGCGCGAAACAACTTTCGGGCAAAAACCTCTATGTCCAGGATGGTTTCTCTGGTACTAACCATGATACCCGCCTCTGTATACGCGTGATCACGGAAGTAGCCTGGCAGGCCCATTTTGTCAAGAATATGTTTATCCGGCCAACTGCGGAAGAATTGGTTGATTTCGAACCGGATTTTGTAATGTTGAATGCCTGTAAAACCACCGATCAGCAATGGAAAGAACATGGGTTGAACAGTGAAGTCTATGTGGCCTTTAACCTGAAAGAAAAACGGGCATGTATCGGCGGCACCTGGTATGGCGGGGAAATAAAAAAAGGATTTTTCTCTATTATGAACTACGTCCTGCCCATGAAAGGCGTAGCATCCATGCATTGTTCCGCAAATATGGGAAGCGCCGGCGATACCGCGATTTTCTTCGGTCTTTCGGGAACCGGAAAAACCACACTTTCGGCCGATCCCAAACGGCTGTTGATCGGTGACGATGAACACGGCTGGGACAATGAAGGGATCTTTAATTTCGAAGGCGGCTGTTATGCCAAGATGATCAAACTGAGCAAGGAAAAGGAACCGGATATCTGGGAAGCAATCAAACGGGATGCTATGCTTGAAAACGTGGTTTACAACAAAGAAACCGGGATCCCCGATTATAACGATGGTTCAAAGACAGAAAATACAAGGGCTTCTTATCCGATTTACCATATCCGGAATATTGTAAAACCATTTTCAAAAGGCGGCCATCCGAAGAAAGTTATCTTCCTCACTGCCGATGCATTCGGTGTTCTTCCCCCGGTTTCAAAACTGACACCCGACCAGACTATGTATCATTTCCTTACCGGTTATACTGCAAAAGTTGCGGGAACTGAGCGCGGGATCAAGGAACCACAGCCGACCTTTTCCTCCTGTTTCGGTGCAGCTTTCCTGATGGTGCACCCCACGATCTATGCACAGCAGCTCATTAAAAAGATGAATGAGCATGGGTCGACTGCCTATTTAGTAAATACCGGCTGGATCGGCGGGCCTTACGGAATCGGTAAGAGAATCGATATCCCTCCTACCCGGGCCATTATTGATGCCATTCTGGATGGTTCACTGGATAACGTCGAATATGATATCCTCCCGGTATTCAACCTCCAGATCCCGAAATCAGTGAAGGGCGTTGACCCGAAACTGCTCGACCAGCGGAACCTGTGGAGCAACAGTGAAGATTGGCTGAAAGCAGCGAAAGACCTGGGATTTAGATTTATCAAGAACTTTGAAGGATTTACGGATAATGATGAAGGCAAGCGGCTGATATCGGCAGGGCCTAAGATATAACAGCCGACTCAATATAAATCGCGTATCTATGGGATCTGAGCGGAAAAAGTATAAAAAAACCGGCGATCTCGGAGAAACTTCCCTGCTGGGTGGAACCCGCGTTCCGAAAAGTCATGAGCGAATTGATGCATGCGGGACTATCGACGAACTGAACTCTTTTCTCGGTTTGCTCCGCGACCAGCCAATTGGAGAACATTACCGGCAAGTGCTGCTCAGGATCCAGGAGAATCTTTTTATTGCCGAAGCCAGGATCGCAGCAGATCCTAATTTACAGCACACCTCCCTTCCTCTTTTACAGAATGAGGAAATTCTTTTTCTTGAAAATGAGATCGATGAAATGAACAAATCCCTTAAAGAACTGCCACATTTTATCATTCCGGGAGGTTATGTTCCTTCTTCCTTCTGTCACATCGCCCGTACTGTTTGCCGTCGCGCAGAACGGGCAGTGATAAGACTTTCCGTGAAAAACCCGGACGAAGATATCATCATCAGGTATCTGAACCGGTTATCGGATTACCTGTTTGTTCTTGCCCGGAAAACCGGGAAAGATGCCGGGGCAGATGAAATGTTTTGGAATCCTCTGCATTAAACAAAAAAAACAACGATCGACATATTGAATGTTTTTTTTATACTTTTGCAAAAAATTCAAATAGCACCTGACGCATGTATTGGACACTAGAGTTAGCTTCTAAACTGGAGGATGCGCCCTGGCCCGCAACGAAAGATGAGCTTATCGACTGGGCTATCCGTTCAGGCGCTCCTCAGGAGGTTATCGAAAATTTAAGGGAGATTGAAGATGAAGGTGAAACCTACGAGCGCATAGAAGATATCTGGCCTGATTATCCAACTAAGGATGATTTTTTCTTCCATGAGGACGAATATTGATGCCATCTGCAAAAGAAGATAAAGAGACCGTTCAACCATGAGCGGTCTTTTTTTTATCACTTTCGATCTCAGCCTTAATCCTTAATGGTAAAACGTTTCTCCCAGCAACGGCGGCGCATATAGATCCGGGAATCATAATTCTTCCAGATCGAAATGGCTTTCAGGTTATTCTCCAGTTGTGAATGCGTAGTTGCTTTGACAATACCGTACTTCAGACATACCTTGTGCAATTCATAATAGACCAGGGCAAGAGCTCCTCTTCCCTGGTAATCGGGACGGACACCGATAAGGTACATGTGAATGGCATCATTCTTTTTCAACGCCCTATAAAGATGAATAAAACCGAAAGGGAACAATTTTCCTTTACATTTCTGCAGTGCGTGTGTCAGGTCAGGTGTGGTAACGCCGAAGGCAATCACATCATCCTTATCATCGATCACCAACGAAACAAATTCTGGTCGGATAAATCCAAAGTATTGCTTGATAAAAAGGTCAATCTGCCTGTCATTGAGGGCAGCAAAGCCGTATAGGTCTGCAAATGCATCGTTCAGCATCCGGAACATCTTTTTTGTATAAGGGAGAAAGTCTTTTGCTTTTTTTGCCGGAACTGTCCTGAGATGGTATTTTTCCCTAACAATTGCTACTGAACGTGAAACTTTTTCGGGGATCACCGGAGGAACATCGATATCGAAATGCACCCAATCGACGCCTTTCACGAATCCCAGTTTAACCATATGCTCCGGATAATAGGGATAATTGTAGATCGCAGCCAGGCTCGAAAGTTCTTCAAACCCTTCGATAAGCATACCTTCAGGGTCCAGATCGGTAAACCCCAATGGGCCCTGTATTGCGGTCAGACCTTTGCTCCTGCCCCATTCAGCTACCGTTTCTATGAGTTTTGAAGAAACTTCAAGGTCATCGATAAAATCGATCCATCCGAAACGTACAAAATTCTCCTTCCAACGCTCATTGGCCTTGTTATTGATGATTCCGGCGATCCTGCCTACGATTTTATTGTTACGGCAAGCAAGCCAGTATTCAGCTTCACAATATTCGAATGCCGGGTTCTTGTCTTTCCCGAGCGTGTTAAGTTCATCAAAGATCAGGGGAGGGCACCAGTATAGATTGCCTTTATATAACTCCAGCTGAAACCCGATGAATTTTTTCAAATCATTATGGGTAGTGACTCTGCGGATTTCGGTTTCCATTATAGCCAGTGTTCAGTTTTATACCAATCGATTGTCTCTCTGACTCCGCTTTCCAGGTCATATTCGGCAATGAAACCGAAGTCACGCAGCAAAGGTTCCGTTTCGCAACGCCAGTTGACGCTGCTAAGAACATTGTATTTATCGGTATTCAGCGTGGGGATGGTACCCCACATTCCGAATAATTTTTCGAGGCCTATGGCAAGCTTTTTTACAATACCTGAAGGGATTGTTATTTTTAAGGTTCTTTTTTGAAGGATTTTTTTGGCGATAGCGGCAAATGTTCTGGTATCGTATTCCCTGCCATCGGAAATAAAATATGATCTCCTGACAATGGGGGATTTCAGGGCATCAAAGATCAACCTGACCAAATCCTTTACATAAATGAAAGTCAGGATCTGCTGCCGGGATCCGATGTAGGGTTCCAGTCCACGGTTCAAGGTTTTAAAGAGAACATAATAGTCCTTTTCCCTGGGGCCATAAACACCGGTGGGACGCATGATCAGCCAGGGAAAAGAATCCAGTGACCGGATGTATTTTTCAGCCTTCAGTTTGCTTTTGCCGTATAGTTCGATGGGGGTTGGAGTATCGGAAAGCATTATCGGGCGCATGGTTGCAGGATCGCCCGGACCATACGCAGCCAGGCTGCTTATGTAAATAAATTTTTCCGGTATCATGCCGGTTTGTGCCAATGCCTGTATGAAATTTTGAGTATTTTGTGCATTTACCCTGAAATAATCTTCTTTTTTCCTGGCTTTGGTAATTCCTGCATTGTGGATGATATATTGAAACCGGATATCCTGGTTTTTATATGTTTCAAGGATCACCGCAATTTTATCCACAG
>JBEKST010000100.1:0-10729 GCA_049516815.1 Bacteroidales bacterium
CGACAAAAGTAGGTATGCCAGGATCACCATGGGTACCGCACTGATCGAAAAGATCAGGAGAAGAACCAGGGAAAGGATCAGGAAGATATACCTGTGTTGGTTTTCTTTCCATGCCATGGATTTGAATTTCATAGAAAACAGCCGGAAATCCGAGATCAGTAAGTAGGAGAAGAAAGCCGTAAGGACCGCCAGAACGCGAGGGCTTGAGAATAATGCCACCATGAAATCCAGTTGAATAAATGTATGGATCCGGGCCTGGATCAGGAGGATCATCGGGATAGATGCAAAAAAGATCGCATTAGCCGGTGTAGGCAGGCCGATGAAATTCACTTCCTGTCGGGGATCGATGTTGAATTTGGCTAACCGCAGCGCTGAACATACCGGGATCAGCAATGCGAGATAAGGAATGACATTCCACCGTTCCAGGATATTGTGTCCATTTGTGCAATGATAGGAAAGTAACTGGAACATGATCAGCCCGGGTGCAACGCCGAAGGAAACCAGGTCGGCAAGTGAATCCAGTTGTTTCCCAAGTTCAGAATAGGCTTTCAGCAATTTCGCCGCAGTGCCATCCAGGTAATCGAAAACCGCGGCAATAAAGATGAAGAACGCCGCCCATACCAAATAATAATTGGGCTTATCAATGTGGAATTGCAGGATCAGGGTAATGGAAATAAGACCGCAAACAAGATTTAGCGTTGTTAATGCATTGGGGATATATTTTTTCATGTTTCCGAAATATGGAATAAAGATGTAAAAATACCTAAAATTTCGGAATAGAAGTAGAACTTCTTTGATCACATATAACCCCCTTTCTTAAATAAGATAAAGGGTTTTTTGGTAGTTATAATTCTAGTGCATCAAACCTCTATCTTTGCTAAAAAATACAGTCATGCCTGCTCCCGATATCCAGATCAAAGATTATGATTATCTCCTCCCTCATTCCCGAATTGCCCAATATCCGCTGGAGCAACGTGACGAATCGAAACTGCTGATATGGAAAGAAGGGAACATCACCGAATCGGTATTTGCGAAGATCGGGGATGTATTGCCGGCAGATAGTATCCTCGTATTTAATGATACCAAGGTTATCCGGGCACGATTGATCTTTTCCAAGAACACCGGAGCGACCATTGAGGTTTTCTGCCTCGAACCACTATTGCCTGTTACGGAAATTCATGCTTCTCTTGCACAAACTGAAACATGTACCTGGAAATGCCTGGTTGGGAATGTAAAACGCTGGAAAGACGGGATCCTTGAGAAATCATTTATCCTGGAAGGGAATTCTTATATTTTATCAGCTGAAAAAAAAGAGACCCTCGGGGATGGATGTTTTTCCGTTACATTCCGATGGAAACCTTCTGAGTTATCTTTTTCGGAAATTATAGGGTGGGCAGGACTGGTACCCCTTCCACCTTATATCACCCGGGCTTCCATGTCCCTTGATAGTATCCGATATCAGACCATCTATGCAAAGCACGAAGGCTCTGTTGCAGCCCCGACGGCAGGATTGCACTTTACTGAATCAACCCTGGAGATCCTGAAAAAGAAAAATATTGTTTTTAAACATGTAACCTTACATGTCGGGATCGGCACCTTCAAACCGGTAAGTGTGGCGAATATTGCTACACATATTATGCATTCGGAGAAGGTTTCTGTTGAACTTTCAACCCTCAGGGACCTTGTTCGCGACCTGCGGAAACCCGTTTTCGCCATAGGGACAACTTCTGTGCGCACCCTGGAAAGTCTTTACTGGCTTGGGGTTAAGCTCATTATCGACGGAGATGGCCGGCACCCGGAGATTCGTCAATGGGATGCCTATGATCCCATCTATGACCAGGATATTTCTTGCACAGAAGCATTGTCGGCCTTAGCAGACTATCTTGAAAAAACCGGCTGCAACCAATATACCGGTGGAACTGCATTAATGATTGTTCCCGGCTACCGGTTCCGGATTGTGAAGGGTATGATCACGAATTTTCACATGCCTCAAAGCACGCTGTTGCTGCTGGTGGCGGCATTCATCGGGGAGAAGTGGAAAGTCGTCTATGAATATGCTCTTCAACATGATTTCCGGTTTTTGAGTTACGGAGATGCTTGTTTGTTTTTCAGAAGAACTTAAGAATTTATTTCGGAATTTTTTATTATTTTTGTATTTTAAAACCTAATCCTTAAAACTGATCTCCATGCATAATTTGTTCATCATCGCAGGAATTATTGGAGGCCTCGGAACTGGTGAAATTATTCTCATTGCCCTTGTTGTTCTTCTGCTTTTTGGCGGTTCAAAAATTCCTGAACTCATGAAAGGCGTAGGAAAAGGCGTTAAAGGATTCAAAGACGGTTTAAAGGGCATTGAAGATGACATCAAGGACGACGGGAAAACAGAACCGGATAAGAACAATCAAAAAACAGATGACCCCGGGAAAGACAAGACTCCCGCTGGCTGACGCTTCCTGTATCATCCTTTCTTCCGTCAGCAAATCTTCAGGAGAAACCATGTGATCAACTGGCCTGATTCCGGAAATCCTACAAGCGGAATTTGCGGTAATCTTCTTTCATCCGTTCAAGGTCAGACAGGAATTCCTCTATGTCCTGTTCATGTTCCAGTTCCTCATTCAGGATGGTGGTTGCCATCTGGTGTGTTGTATGGTCTTTGCCATTCGTGAAATCTGCAATTTCCTTATACCTTTTGATCGCACACCTTTCCCCGCGAAGATTCTGATTCAGGACAACCTCCACATAAGGATCCACCGGAACTTCATACTCACAACTGCTGAGTTTCATCCAGTCGGCCGGGTTGAGTACAGGTATACCGCCCAGCTGTATAATCCGGTCGACTACGAGTACAGCATGGCCAAGCTCCTGGGTAGCATGCAGTAATAATTCCGGTGCAATCTCGCTCCGCATAGGACCTTCCATCACCCTGGCCCCGATCCAGTACTGGTAATAGGCCAGCCATTCTTCTGAGAGGGCCTCATCCAGCATCCGGATCAATTCATTTTTATCAATGCCAATAATTTCGATACCAAGTTTTCCCATTTTGATCGGTTTAAAATGCTATTCAAAGATAATAAAATATTTAAAAAATCACCTGAATGCGGTCATCAGAAATTATAATGATATTCAGAAGTCTAATGGAAATGCAGGTTATGCGGAGTTGCCATGAAAATCTACCTGCCACAACTGTTATTCCCCATCCTGTTTTCGTGTCCCTGTTATCCTGTAAATCCAGGTATAAAGAGATGCTTATTTTTAAATCACTCGATAGAATTAAGGATCTCAAGAAAAATCTCCTGTGACAGATCTTTAGTATCTTCTTTGAAATACAAAACAATGAACTTAAATCAATCGCGTTGAATATAAGAGAAAAGTTAGAACAGGTTACTGAGTCTTTATAAATAAAAAAGGAGAGAAAATGAATCTGACAACGATAATAATCCTGGTCATTATTGGTTTGATGGCCGGGGTGTTCGGAGGGATGTTTGGTGTTGGCGGCGCTATCATTATGATTCCTGCATTAGTGTATTTCCTGGGTGTTGATCAGCATACCGCTCAGGGAACAAGTGTTGCCATCATGCTTCCTCCGATTGGACTGTTTGCCGCTTACAATTATTACAAGGCAGGACAAATAAACATATGGTATGCCGTCATCATTGCAATTGCATTTATGGCTGGAGGATATTTCGGTTCAATGATAGCATTGAAAGTTCCGGAGAATTTGATGAAGAAAATATTCGGGATTATGTTAATACTCGTAGCTTTGAGAATGATTTTCTCAAAGCAGGTGGGGGTTGTTGATTGATTGGATAATGAGCAAACCAGAACATGAAAACTACAAAGATTATGAAATATACCGATACGGAACAGGTTTGCAAAATCTTAGCTACTGCTCCTATCGGCATTACTGCATCTTAATAAAATTGCATTACTATGAACGAATTCGATCAAAAAGCACAGGACTGGGATAAAAACAAGATGCATCTTGAACGTACAATTGCTGTTGCCGGACAACTGCAGAAATTAATTCCGTTCAAACCAAACATGAAGGCAATGGAGTTTGGAGCAGGTACCGGTTTGCTCAGTTTTTATTTGAAAGACCGGTTTTCGAAAATTACCTTGATGGATAGCTCCCGGGAAATGCTGAAAATGGCGGAGCAAAAGATGGAGACTGGGGATCATTCGAAATTCAAAACATTATTTTTAAATCTTGAAATGGAGGAATACATTGGTGATCCAGTCGATATCGTCTATAGCCAAATGGTACTGCATCATGTCAGGGACACAGATGCCATAATCAGGAAATTTTATCATCTGCTAACACCAGGCGGAATATTGGCAATTGCAGATCTTTACCCCGAAGATGGTTCATTTCATGATGATAACGTTGATGTTCACAAAGGCTTTGAACCGGAGGAGTTGCTTGCAATTTTCCTTCAACAGGGTTTCCATGATATTCAATTTGAACCTTGTTTTGTAATCCGGAAAGAGGTCTCTTTAGAAATAATTAAAGAGTACCCGGTATTTTTAATGATGGCATATAGATAGATGTATACATGATATGGAAAATCATTCACATCGTCATGAAAATCCTTCCGGCAGATTATTTATCAGCATCCTGCTGAACGGGCTGATCACACTGGTTGAGATTGTCGGCGGGATTTTCTCCAATAGCCTGGCATTGATTTCAGATGCCATTCATAACCTTGGTGATACGCTTGCCCTGATACTTGCCTGGTTGGCGAATAATTTCAGTGGCAGAAAACCCGATGCCAGGCGCACCTTTGGATATAAACGATTTGAGATTCTTTCGGCATTCATAAATACTTCGATTCTGACGGCGATTTCCATTTATCTTATCTATGAGGCCATCCTGCGATTTCTTCATCCGGAACCCATCCGGTCGGGTCTCATGTTCATTATTGCCGGAACCGGGTTAGTGGCCAACCTCATTTCCATGCTGTTTCTGCGTGGTGACTCGAATAAAAGCCTGAATATAAAAGCAGCATATGTGCATCTGCTGGGTGACACATTATCTTCTGTAGCAGTTATTGGGGGTGCGATCATTATCTATTATACAAAGGTTCTATGGATTGATCCATTGTTAACCCTTATCATCAGTTTCGTGATTATCATTCAGGCATATAAAATCTTGCGCGAATCTGTCGATATCCTTATGCAAAGCACACCAGGTCAGCTCAATCTTGAAGAGATCAAGTCATCCCTTGAAAAACACCCGCTGATCCAAAATGTCCATCATGTTCATTGCTGGCAAATCCAGGATCATGATATTCTTTTTGAAGCACATATCGAAACATCAAAAAATATGCAACTGAGTGAATCAGGTGAACTGGTTGCTGAAATCGAGCGTCAGTTAAGGGAGAATTTTTCCATTACCCATACTACGCTTCAGATAGAATATGATGTGTGTGAGGATAAAACAATGATCCGGCAACCAAAAAATCCAACTAATTAAAAGATTAGTCTTCCTGATTTAATATCTGACAAAACCTTGCTAATTCCTGGTTATTTTAAAGCTATATTAATTTCAGATTTCAGGCCTGACTTGAATTTCGCTGGATTGCTCTTGCCATAATCAAAGGCAAAACGGGTAAGGTCATTCTTAACCTCCTTGCCCTTTTCCAGCTTGACAATATATAGGGCTTGGGTATTGATATCAAATTTTGCCGTGATCTTTGCGTTGGCATTATCATCGGTATTGATAACCCTGAAGTCTATTGTACCGTTGCCAGTTTCTTTTGAAAAAAACGACTTCATTACGTTTTTTGTATTGTCCTCAATAGATTGATCAATCGGGCAACGGTCGGTTGGGTGGAAATAATAAACTTCCACTTTAGGCATGTAGTCCCTCTGCCTTTTTTGTTGTGCCCTGCTAACATTAGGTAAGGCAATCATTCCTATGAAAACAAACAGGATCAGTAACTTTTTCATGTATCAATAATTTATAGGGCAAAGTTATAAAATCAAATTTATACCGATACGGAACAAGTCTGCAAAATCTTAGTTACGGTTCCTATCGGCATTATTGCATCTAAAAGAAAAATGCTTTGCATTTTTATTAAGATGCAGTATATCACTTGAATTCAGCAATTACGAATTGAAGCAATCTCTCTTATTGCCTGAATTGCTGTGTCAATATGTTCCTCTGTATTAAAAGGACCGGCACTTAAGCGAACAGTACCATGAATTTTATCGGTACCCAACCCGGTATGTACCAATGGGGCGCATTGTAATCCGGTGCGACAGGCAATATTATAATCAACATCGAGTATTGTACCCACATCTCCTGCTTCAAAACCTTTGATATTCAAACTTAGGACGGGATTTTGGTTCTCAATATTTTCTGCACAATAAGTGATAACATTCTCAATTTCCTGAATCCCGCTCCTTAGCCGATTCCAAAGCATGATCTCCTTTTGATGGAGGTTTTCAATTCCTTGTTCCAAAACCCATTTTACTCCTGCATATAATCCTGCAACTCCAAGAATATTTAAAGTGCCACATTCTAATCGATAAGGATACTCTTCAAGATGGGTTTTCTGTGCCGATCTGACGCCTGTTCCGCCAAATCTGGTAATCCGGACAGGTACACCTTCCATAACATAAGATCCTCCGATACCTGTAGGGCCCATCAGGCATTTATGTCCTGTAAAGACCAATACATCAATTCCCATTAATTTCATGTCAATGGGAATTACACCGGCACTCTGGCTGCTGTCAACTACAAAATAGATACCGGCTTCCTTGCATATTTTACCTATTTCAGCCAAAGGCTGTACCGTACCAATGACATTGGAACAATGGTTCACAACGACCATTTTTGTATTCGGGCGTAATGCTTTTTTGAATTCAGAAGGATCTACATAGCCATGCAAATCGAAGGGTATATATGTAACTTCGATCATGTTGTCAAGTTTCAGATGATGCAATGGCCGCAAAACTGAATTATGTTCCAGCATGGTAGTGATCACATGGTTCCCCGGTTCAGCCAAACCCTGCAGGATCATGTTAAGGGAATCACTGGCATTATAACTAAATGTCAACCGGTTGGGATCGTCACCATTAAAAAGCTCTGTAAGTAATTTCCTGGTATCTTGTACGATTTCTTCAGTTTCAATCGCAGCATCAAAGCCTGAACGTCCTGGATTGACCCCGTGTTTCCGATAGAAATCTATCATGAAATCATACATTGCATCCGGTTTCGGAAATGTAGTAGCAGAATTATCAAGGTATATTAAGTTACTCATAATGATTGATTAGATATTTAAACTAAAATTTAGCCGGTTCGTTTTCCAGGATCAGGGCATCTGCAACAATTTCTGCCAATGTCTTGATCTTCAAGCCAAGTTTAAAGAATACATTGGTCTGGCTAAGCTGATCAACACAATTATGGCATGGGGTAACAACTACTTTTGCCCCCGTATTCCGTATTTGTATTGCCTTGATCTCCGCAATTTTCATCCTTCGTTCATTGTATTCACTCATTGCCAACTGTCCGCCGCCACCACCACAGCAATAATTGTCGATACCATTTGGAGTCATCTCCACAAAGTTGGCCACAAACTGATCCAGAATGTAACGTTGTTCATGAATGACTCCACCACTTCTGACCAGGTTGCATGGATCATGCAAGGTCACAAGATCCTTGATCTTTTCAGGATCCAGTCGGATTTTCCCTTCACGGATATAATCTGCTATACATTCCACTGAAGTTTTGACCTCAAACGGGAACCGTTTATGCAAATAATTCGGGGACTCCCACCGGAAAGCTCTTGATCCATGACCACATTCAGCCAATACCAGTGTTTTGGTATTCATGTGATCCATCTCATTCCAAAGTCGAAGAGCAATAAGTCTGGCCTCATCGGGGTTTCCAGAAAAGTACGCATAGTTGGTTACATCGTACATTTGAGTAGATAATGTCCAGTTTTCGCCCGCAGCATAAAAGATCTTGGCCATAGCAGCGATAGAAAGCGGAAAGAATTTGGGTTCCCTGGGATTCAGGGTATAAAGGATTTTTTTCCCCGGTTCATTAACAGGAATTTTGGCAGTTGGATCATTGACTTCATCAATAAGTTCTTCTTCCATCCACTTCAATGTTGCAACGAATTCATCTTCGGGAATACTCATGTTATTTCCTGTTTCTAAAGCAGCGTTCACAGTGGACTGCAGTGTAGCAGGCACCATTCCCATATTGGAAAGCATCATACGCCCCACCCTGACCAGGAAAGTTATGTCGACACCGATGGAACAATGCATTGTACAACGGCCGCACATGGTACAGGCGCCAAACAGTAAATCAACCATTTCATTTGCTGTTTCTTCGTTTAGTTCCCTTGCATTAACCAGACCTGGACAAAATCTACCTGTAAATGTTTGATATCTGCGATAGATCGATGCTACGATATCGACCTTACGGGCAGGAGTTAAGCGATCATCTTTCGTGGCCAGGTAATAGATGCAACTTTCAGAGCATAGTCCGCAATGTACACAACTGTTCAAATGTGTAATAAGTTTACTATCAGCAAGATTCTTAAATACTTCAAGGCCTTTTTTAATCTGTGCTTTGTTTAAATCTTCCATCTTTTATCCCTTTTAATTTTTTTTGGTGGCCAGATTCCCCGCCATCCGTAGAAAAAACCAAGATGATACCGGGCTGCAAAGAAATAAATAGTATGTTTCAATTTGCCAAGAGGGAAATAGATTAATAAAAGACTTGAAAGGAGAAAATAAAATGGATAAAGTCGATGCCAGCCGAGAACAAAACCGGTCATAAGCTGGAAAATGGTAACCAGCAGATTGGAAATATAATCATCAGGAGAAGAAAGATCACAAAGTCCTTTTTTTACCATTCGCTTAATTAGCATACCCGTTCCGCAAGCAAAGGATAGCAATAAAAAAGAATTGATCGGGAAGATCAATATATCCGGGAAATTAACATCTGCACAGATCAGGAAAAACAGTACAATGGATAAAAAGGTTCCAAGGTGATAAATAATACCTGCAATATAGGTAGGTAAATGTAAAAATGCTGATTCTTTTTTTAAAGGGTTCATTGCCCCGATAAAGGAATATTGTATGGAAGTGGCAACTATTCCGGCAGGAGATGAAAAATCCCTGGGTTTTCCCAACCTGATAAGACGAAGAAAATAAACGGAAGAATTGATAAGGCAAAACCCGAGTGAGCCCAAAGTAATCCAGTGATACCAGTACATCCAGGAAATATTAGCTATACACACCCATCCGGTTTCGGCAATCCTGCAACCCTGCATGCGCCACGCGCAGGTCCAAGGGGAAATAATTCATAAATATCACGAAGCTTTATACCCGTTTCCTGGCAAATCGTCCGGATCATGGGGGCCATACCTTTTTCTACCCAATTCCTGCGGATAATTTTTACGATGGACCAATGTTTTTCATTCATCTCTGGAATGCCATCATATTTTGCAAAAAGTTTAGCCACATCTTCAGTCCATAGTTCTGGAGTGGATAAAAAACCATCACCATCTACATCAAAGACTTTTCCATCAATTTCTATGGTTGCCATAAATAGTTTGTATTTTAAGTTTCTAAAAGGTGAAAAATTATAAATCCAAGTTAAACCACTGTTCAATTTTGATTTTATCTTCCATACTTTTATTATACCTGAATTCATTGGTATTCTTGTTATAAGTGTAGTCTTTCTGCCATTCTATATGATTTTTTTGTATCTGGATTAAAGCATCAGTGATGTAATGCAATTCATCATCTTTCATGGTTGGATGGATGGAAAGTCTTACCCATCCGACAAACGCACCCTCCTCGAACCTGGATTCCGAACCGGTCACTGAGAAGTTTTACGATAAGATTATAGTGGATTGAGTCAATGTAAAAGGAAATAACACCGAGTCGGTCGTCAACATTATCCGCCAGTATATGCAATCCGGGTACTTTTCTTAAACCGGCAAAGGCGAGGGAGACAAGTTCCTTTTCGCGCTGATGCATTTTTGTGATGCCCATTTGATTTTTCAGTTCCAATACCAATGCCGTTCTTATGGCTTGAAGAAAACCCGGAGTACCACCATCTTCGCGAATCTCAATATTATCAATATATTTATATTCTCCCCAGGGATTTGTCCAGTCAACTGTTCCTCCTCCTGGCTGATCTGGTGTTCTGTTATGATAAAGGGAAGAATCAAATACTAAAACACCTGATGATCCGGGACCTCCCAGAAATTTATGGGGTGAAAAGAATATCGCATCAAGCTTTTCCATAGGTTCCTCCGGATGCATATTAATTTCATCGTAAGGCGCAGAAGCGGCAAAATCAATAAAAGCTAATCCACCATATTCATGCATCAGCCGGGCCATTTCATGATATGGCGTCCGGATGCCGGTAACATTGGAACATGCAGTAAATGACCCAATCTTTTTTTTACGATCCTTATATTTTATTAATGCTTTTTCAAGTTTATTAAGATCTATCAGCACATTCTTTCCGGGTTCAATGACGACAACGTCCGCAGAAGTCTCATACCAGGTAGTCTGATTGGAGTGATGCTCCATGTGGGTGACAAAAACGACGGGCTTTTCAGATTCCCTAAGGCATTTATGGTGAGATATCTCACCGCATACCTTCATTCCCAAAATACGTTGAAATTTCACAATTGCTCCTGTCATTCCAAAACCAGTCGTAAGAATAATATCTCCATTATGTATTCAGTAGCAAATA
>JBEKST010000101.1:0-9784 GCA_049516815.1 Bacteroidales bacterium
TTTAATTTCATTTTAATAAATTAGATTATTTGTTGTTTGACTTGCCACTAACACCAAATACATTGAAAGTTACTTATAAATTTTTTACCTGCTATTGCTGAACCTGTAAGCAAATCCAATAATAAAGGATGCTGAATTTGTATATGCCTTAAACCTCTGTCCAACATCCCCCTCAATATAGCCAGAAGTATCGAGTTGTTCATAGTTATCGCGAATACTCATCAAACCTAAATTATCCCGGATTTCGACTGAGAATAAAAAACGATCCCGGATCGGGATCGACATTCCTAATCCGAATAGTATGCCTAGGTCATAGGATTTGAAGTCGTTTGTTTCACCATCCAATTTATAGATCTTCCCGCTTTTTGGTTTGAAATACAGGGATTTATTCATCAGGTAGGAGAAACAGGGGCCGGTATTTGCAAAGACCTTAATCTTATTACCTAAAGAAACTTTGAATAGAAGCGGAAGGCTCAGGTAATCAAAATGGTATATAAAATCTCCGGGAGGCAACTGGTCGGACTTGCTTTCCAGCCGGCTTCCTTTTCTTTCATAGTTACTGGCTATCCTGATCGAAAATATTTTATTGAAGTTATACTGGTAGAATACCCCTGAAATGCCACCCATCGAAAACCCGGAATGTGAGTACATTTCCGTTTTAGCATGAATAATTGATAACCCCGGCCCGCATTCAATTCCGATATCATTTGTTTTTGATTGGCCGTTCAGGTTACCTGTGGTTCCAAGCACAATCAGGCTGATTAAAAAATTTACAGTGTATTTCATTGAGTGTCAAATAGCTTAAGAATTCTCTTTGCGCCCTTGGCGACTTTGCATTTTTGCGGTAAAAAGACATTCTCGCAACTGTTTCTTGCAGAAAAATCTAAAACAGCGGACGCAGATTTCTAGAGAAAAAAACTCGCCAATTCGCTAAGTCACCAGTTCGCCAACTGCTACTACATTCCAGTCAGCTCAACATGGTCAAAATAAAGATCCGATCCCCCAAGGTACATGATCCGGAATTCAACACCCTTGTAATCTTTGTCGAGCGTTGTTTTCAGGTCGAAAAGTTGGTAAGCATCCATGCGCTGGAAATCGCAGGAGCGGATGGCCTGGGATGCCAGGATTTTCTTTCCATAATCGGCAGAGATCTCAAGGACAGCAAGGTTCCGCGTGTTCAAATCCGGTTCCGACTTGAGGCTGTACTGCACTAGAATGGTTCCCTGCCTTAGAGAAAGGAAAGGTCCATAGATAAAGTGTTTTTTCCGGTCAAACCCGCTGCCGATAATGACGGATTTTCCGAATCGGGCGGCAGGATCGGTGACGATCTTCCCCTGATGCTGCATCTCCTCCACCGAAAAGGTCCTTTTATAATAAACCCGTTCATATTTGCATAAAGCAATAGTCCCAATCTTGAACTCTGATCCCTTGCGGGAAAGAATATGACCAAATTGTGTAATGGTATCCGGGAAAGTACCCATCCAGCCATCCCTGACCAGGTAAAGCTTCGGCATCTTAAAAACAGATTCTGCGTAGTAATAATTCCTGACGAGATTTTTGTCGTGCGGAGTCGCAACGATATGCTTCGGATCCACACATGCCGTCAGGTATGATATCCCGTATTCGCTAATCAGACCGCAATCTCCCAGCTTTTTAAAATCCTCCCTCAGCGTGAGTTGAGAGGGCAAATGCTTCGGGAAAAAGAATTTATTGAAAGAACTGATGGATCCCGGGAGCACAACCAGGAACAAAATGATCATCCGAAGTTGGCGGTTATGGGACCCGGTTGCTCCTACATAAAGCAGCATTGCAATCCATAACGAGATGTACACAGGGGTGAAATACCCTCTGGCTGTTCCATTCAGGAATACCCAATGTGACAGAACCAGGAAAACGAACATTACGATCCCGTTGAGGGCGAAAAAGATTAACCATTTGTGCAAGGAACAGAATCTAACGAAATGATTTCGGGTATTGGAGAGAGAGATAACCAGTGGAATACCTACAACGATGAACCAGGCATAGATACTCTCCATGAAGTTCTCCGAGGCAAAAATCAATACCTGCCAGATCGAATAAAAAATAATTTTTAATGAGGCTAATATCTCACCCGGGTGATTAAGGTGGTGGATATGATATGCTTCGACCCGTGTTGCCTTATGCTTTGCATAGAGGATAAATGCGGTTCCGAGAATAAACCAAAAGAGCACCACGAGTGTCTGAAATAAGGTATTTCTGTCCTTTATCAGGAAGAGTAACCGTTTCTTTTTAAGTATTGGCTGAAATTTCCAGATCGCGATGAGTATTACGAGCAAAAGCGATATCAAGGCCAGGTCAGATACCCAGATGGATAAAAGGAACGAAAGAGAGACAAGTGAAAGCCATACCAGCTTCAGATAACGGTTCACAGTTAGCTGCATAATCTTAAGAAAGTACAATGCCAGAACGATCATGCACATCTGGATGCCGAATAACTCTGTTATCTGTCCCAGAAAATGCCAGCAAGGAAAGAACCAGATAAGTGCGAGGATAAGCTTGAGGTTACGGTTCCGGAAAAAGGAAGCCATCGCAAAGAAACCGGCAATAAGAATAAGGTAATGGATAATGGAAACAGCAAGCACAGGCGGAAATTTATAAGCTTCAACAAAAACATTCGCTAACAAGGGAATCAGGCTTCCGGCCCAGTCTTGTCCCCAGAAATAGAAATCACCCGGGAGGTTGAAGCTCTGTGCCATGAGAATATTTACCGCCATATTTGAATTCAACATTGGGAAATAAATCTCAGCAAAATTGTAAAATGAAAAGAAGATAAGCAGGAAGAGCAGAATATAATAAACGAATGAAGGTATCCGGGTGGTGTTCATAAGGATGCTTTAAAGGTTATATAGAATAAAAAACATTGAAAGATTTTTCGCATGGAATATTTTCATCCCCAAAAGTAAAAACTAATTCCGGAATGTAGCAGAAATATTTAAATCCCTTGTAGCTCGCGATAGATTTGTTTCAGCAGTATCTTCTACCTTCATTCGTACTTCGTACTTCGTAATTCATACTTCGTACTTACTATTTTCCAATCATTTCTGTTGGCCTGCATCGTAATGCCGACCATGTCTCATCGATTGCAATCTGGCTCACACATTGCATCCCGATACGGCCAGCGATCTCCCAAACTATGTTCCTCTTTATGTCGCTTTTGATCTTTCCGCCTCCTTTGGGATAGCAAATCCAGAATAAACAATCGTACTTACCTGATACTGAATACTTGTCAACCAGTTGCTCTAATTCTGATCTTTCTGATCCAAATACCTGTACAAAATCATATTGACCTTGTTTCGTTTTGCCGGGCTGGGTGTCAAATCTAATAGTCGACACTAATTCCAAATATTCCTTCGGGGCATTTATTATTAATGCAGACGCACCTGGTAAAAGCCTTATTTTTTTTTGAATATCCTTAAAAAACATGGTTTTTATATTAATTCTGACCAAAAATAGCAAAAATATTCCATGATTTTAAATCCAAAAGGTTAAATTTTTGGAATTATTATTTTACTTTTGCCCTCTTGGCTAGATCCAGGTGACTTACATTAGGATAAAAGATGTAATCCGGGTGATTTACATTTAAGAATATCCATATGAAAAATAAATATATTGATCTAATAGAACAGACCTTCGATTTTCCCCAGGAGGAATTTGAAGTCATTGACAATGAGCTTTATTTTCATAAAGTCTCACTGATGGACATTATTAAACAATATGGTACTCCATTAAGAATAAGTTACCTGCCAAAGATCTCTTCACAGATACAAAGGGCGAAGAGATTGTTTAATGTGGCAATGGCGAAGGTTGATTACCTTGGCGATTACTATTATTGTTATTGCACAAAAAGTTCACATTTCAGTTTTGTCCTCGAGGAGGCTCTTAAAAATGAGATCCACATTGAAACTTCTTCTGCCTTTGATATCCCGATCATCAAAGATCTTTATACCCGCGGGTTATTCAAGAAGGAACAGTACATTATCTGCAATGGCTTCAAACGACCGATGTACATTGAATATATCGTGAACCTGATCAACCAGGGATTCTCGAATACGATCCCTATCCTGGATAACCTTTTTGAACTCGATAAATATGAGAACAAGATCGGAAATAATAAGATGAAAATCGGGATCCGGATCGCATCAGAAGAAGAACCTAAATTTGATTTTTATACCTCCCGCCTCGGAATCCGGTACAATGATATTATTCCATATTATTGTGAAAAGATAAAGGATAATAAGAAGTTTGAGCTGAAAATGCTTCATTTTTTCCTTAACACAGGTATAAAGGATACTGCCTATTACTGGAATGAATTGCACAAAAGCGTTAGTGTTTATTGTGACCTGAAAAAGATCTGCCCTGAACTGACTTCCTTGAACATAGGCGGGGGATTACCCATCAGGAATTCCCTGGATTTTACATATGATTATGAATATATGACCGAGGAAATCATTGCACAAGTCAAAAGTATTTGCGAACGTAATGAGGTTCCGGAACCGGATGTTTTCACCGAGTTCGGGCAATTCACCGTAGGGGAGAGCGGAGCCGTGTTGTTTTCCATCATCGACCAGAAAAGACAGAATGACAGGGAAGTCTGGAATATGATCGACAGCTCCTTCATGAACACATTACCCGATACCTGGGCGATCAACCAGAAATTTATTTTGCTGGCTGTAAATAACTGGGATCAGGAATATGAACGCATTTTCCTGGGCGGACTGACTTGCGACAGCGAGGATTATTATAATGCCGAAGGACATACGAATGCCATCTACATGCCAAAATTCAGTGAAAAAGAACCGCAATACATCGGCCTGTTTCACACCGGGGCATACCAGGAAGCGATCGGTGGTTATGGTGGGATCCAGCATTGTTTGATTCCTGCACCGAAACATGTTCTGATTGACATTGATGAAAATGATGAAATATCATTCAAGCTTTTCTCCAAAGAACAGAGCTATAAATCGATGCTCAAGATCCTGGGCTATTAGAGAAGATCAAAGTTCACACTTCGTTAATCGATTATTGATTATTCAAAACGAAATCAGAACTGAATACTCGAGCATTTGAACAACGATTTTTGAAATAAGATCAAGATGAAATGCCATCCCGGAGGAATTCCTATTTTTGTTAAAAATAATGAACATTTGCATGAATAAATCTAATTCCAAAAAATGAAAAAAAGAGACTTTTTAAAAAACCCGGTCAAGCATTTTGATATTAAAAAGATCAACGCTGTGCCCATCATTGATGCCATGCGGGATATGTCGTTTACCTCACGTGATACGGCTGCAGCAGCTGATATCCTGAATCGTATGATCAAAGACAAAGGTTGCACAATCTTCCTGACCATTGCCGGTAGTACGGGTGCAGCCGGTTGCATGCAGGTGTATGTCGACATGGTAAAGAACAATATGGTGGATGCGATTATTGCTACCGGCGCATCGATTGTCGATATGGATTTCTTTGAAGCATTGGGATATAAGCATTATCAAGGTTCGTACAATGTGGATGATAAGCAGCTGAGGGATCTTTATATCGACCGGATTTATGACACCTACATCGATGAAGAAGAACTGCAGGAATGTGATATGACGGTTGCCAAGATTGCCGATTCGCTTGAGCCCAGGCCTTATTCTTCCCGTGAGTTTATCTGGGAGATGGGGAAATACCTGAAAAAGAATTCCAAAAAGAAAGATTCCCTCGTGCAAGCCTGTTATGAACACAATGTTCCTATCTTCTGCCCGGCCTTCAGCGACAGCAGTGCGGGATTTGGCTTAGTGAAGCACCAGTGTACCTATCCGGAAAGACATGTTTCCATCGATTCCGTGAAAGATTTTCTTGAGCTCACACTGATCAAAATGAAAGCAAAAACATCGGGACTTTTTATGATCGGAGGGGGAGTGCCCAAGAATTTTGTCCAGGATACGGTGATCTGCGCCGAAGTGCTCGGGAAAAAGGTTCCGATGCATAAATATGCCGTTCAGATTACCGTTGCCGATTCACGTGATGGCGCCTGCTCAAGTTCCACGCTGAAAGAAGCCTCTTCCTGGGGGAAAGTGGATACGGTCTTCGAAAAAATGGTCTATGCTGAAGCCACATCTGTTCTTCCGCTGATTGCAAGTTATGTCTATCACAAAGGGGATTGGAAGGCTCGCAAGAAGTATGAATGGAGTAAAATCTATAAGTGAGATCAGAGATCGGAGGCCAGAAGACGGAAAATGGAAGATTGAGGACTGAAGACTGCAGACTAATCTTAACTCACCACCTCACCAGCTCGCCAGTTCACCAACTAATTCCTGTACTTCAACCACTTCCAAAGTTCCCGGTAGCTGACTTTTTTCCCGTACATCAGGATTCCTGTCCGGTAGATCTTTGCTGCAAGCCAGGTTGCACCCAGAAATCCGGCAACCAGGATTGTCATGGAAAGTACGATTTGATAATAGGGTACTCCGAAAGGGATCCGGATCATCATGATCACAGGTGAAGTAAATGGAATCATAGATAACCAAAATGCCCATGTGCCATTTGGTTCTTGAATCACGTATTGTGCCATGATAATCGCAAAGACCAGCGGAAGTGTTAGGGGTAGCATGAACTGCTGTGTATCTGCCTCGCTGTCGACCGCAGAGCCCACTGCCGCAAATAGAGCGGCATACAAAAGATATCCAAAAAGGAAGAAGAAAAGGAACATCACGATCATAACCGGGAAATCAATGGATTCTATTGCATTAATAACTTCATTTGACTGTTCTCCTGTTACTTTTGTTGAATCCGCAGCATTGGGCAGCTGCATTGCCGTCATACCTTTTGTCTGTGATTGTACCAGTTGTTGAGTAGTTGCACCGGGTTTGATTTTTGATGAAAATGATGATATTCCTATGGTCACGATAGCGCCTGTAAGTATGACCCATAACAGGAATTGTGTCAGTCCGACCAGGCCAATCCCGGTGATTTTTCCCATCATCAGTTGGAATGGCTTAACGGAAGAGATTATAACTTCGATGATACGGCTTGTTTTTTCCTCGATCACGCCACGCATGACCTGGGATCCAAATAAAAAGATAAAGAAATATATCAGGATCCCGCTGAACATGCCAAGGATCATGCTGACTTCCGGGTAACTTTTTTCCTCTTTCCCCTCATCCCCAATTTTTATCGTATTGATATCCACGCTGGCTTTGATGGAGCGAAGTATATCGTCAGTAGTAAGTTTTGAATCATCTGACAGTTTTAGGTCTCTGATCTTGGCTTCAAGTTTCAGCTCTCCTACCCGTTTTTCCATCACGTTTCTTATGTAAGCTTTTGTATTCAGGTTAACCTGGCTTTTTGAATAGAGAATGGCAGCGTCAGGCAGGGAAAGTTCCGTTTTCGGGATATAAAGCAATGCATAATCTCCGCTTTTGCTGAATGAAGCTTTTGCTGACCAGATATCACTGACAAGATAATGGAACTTGATGCTTTCAGAATCCTTGAATTTTCCGTAGAAGAATCCTGATTCATCGATCACTGAAACGGTTTTTACCTCATTCGACATCGTGGCCATATAAACCGGAACTATCACAATGGCTGCCATCAGCAATGGACCGAGAATGGTCATGACGATAAAAGACCTTTTTCTTACACGGGTAAGGTATTCTCTCCGGATGATCAGTAAGATCTTGTTCATATCTTTTCGCTTGAAGAAGTAGAAGGATCTTGATTCTGGCTGGTGACGGTACGGATAAAAATATCATTCATGCCGGGGATAATCTCATTTACTGACTGGACCATCACATGAGGGAGCATTTCCCGGATCAGATCATTGGGATTTGCATCCGCCGGGATGCGTATCTTTGCTGTGAAATGTTCATTTACAATAGTTTGTTCAAGGACTTCAAATGCGGGAGAGAGAAAACTCCGGATATCGCCATCAAACTTCGTGAACTGAACTTCGAAGGTATTTGTTTTGTAGGTTTTTTTAATCTCCCAAACCTTGCCGTCAAGGATCTTACGGGCATTGTTGATGAGGACGATGTGGTCGCAAAGCTCTTCCACTGAAGCCATGTCATGGGTTGAAAAGATGATGGTAGATCCCTTTTTTCTAAATTCCAGGATCTCTTCTTTCAACAGGTTCACATTGATCGGGTCGAAACCGCTAAAGGGTTCGTCAAAGATCAGCATTTTTGGTTCATGGATGATGGTGACGATGAACTGAACCTTTTGCTGCATCCCTTTTGAAAGTTCTTCTACTTTCCGGTTCCACCAAGCCCGGATCTCGAATTTTTCGAACCAGTAATATAGTTTTTTCAGGGCATCATGCCGGCTGAGTCCTTTTAGCTGGGCAAGGTACAACGCCTGTTCTCCGATCTTCATTTTCTTATACAGGCCGCGTTCTTCCGGAAGGTAACCAATGTTGAAGATATCGGAAGGCGCCAGGGGATGTTCACGAAAAAAGAGTTCTCCTTCATCGGGCGCCAGGATCCGGTTCACTATGCGGAGGAAGGTTGTTTTTCCTGCGCCATTTGGCCCCAGGAGTCCGAAAATGCTCCCTTCAGGAACGTTGATATTGACTTTATCTAAAGCTTTGTGTTGTGCAAACGTCTTTGTGACATTTTTTGCAATAAAGAGATCCATCAGGGTTGAGGTCTGTTGATGAATAAGAAAAGAGTCTATTCAAAATAGTCTTTCATCCGTGAAAAGATATTTTTATCACGTGAAGAAGGATTAGGTTTGAAATTCGGAGAGTCGCCAAGTTTTTCGAGAATGGCTTTTTCTTCTTTTGAAAGGGTATGGGGAATCCAGACATGGATAGTGATCAGAAGGTCGCCTTTGCCTTCCCATTGATTCACATTGGGCAATCCTTTGCCTTTTAACCGCAGTATCTTTCCGCTCTGTGTTCCCGGGTCAATCTTTATTTTTGCCTTGCCATCTATGATAGGGATTTCAGCTGAGGTGCCAAGCGCCGCATCGGTAATGGTGATATAATGTTCATAAAGAAGATTATCCCCGTCTCTAATCAGGGTGGGATGTTGAATCTCTTCAATCTGAACGAGAAGGTCGCCCGGCACTCCGCCACGGGCGGCTGCATTTCCTTTCCCGTTCACAGAAAGCTGCATGCCTTCTGAAACGCCTTCAGGGATCCGGATACTGATTACTTCTTCACCTTTAATGATACCGTTTCCGGCACAGTCCTGGCATTTATCCGTGATGATCTGTCCTTCGCCTCCACATTGCGGGCAAGGAGAAGTGGTTTGCATCTGTCCGAGGAAGGTGCTGGTGACGCGGGTTACTTGGCCGCTGCCATGACACATTGAACATGTCTGGTAGGAGCTTCCACCTTTGGCACCAGTTCCTTTACAGGTCTTGCATTTGATGTATTTGTTGACTTTGATCTTTTTTTCAACGCCATGTGCAATCTCCTCGAGGGTAAGTTTGACCTTCACGCGAAGATTGGACCCGTGGTTCACAGCTTTTCTACCGCGCCCACTTCCTCCGCCGAATATGGAACCAAACGGATCATCAAAACCTCCGCCTCCGAAGATATCCCCGAAATGACGGAAGATCTCATCAATGCTCATTCCTCCGCCGAATCCACCACCGAAACCTGAATTGTTATTTCCCAGGCCGGCATGCCCGAACTGATCATAACGTTTCCGTTTCTCGGTATCGCTCAGCACTTCATAAGCTTCCGCAGCCTCCTTGAATTTCTCCTCGGCCTCGCTGTTACCCGGATTTTTATCCGGATGATATTTCAATGCCTGCTGAC
>JBEKST010000102.1:0-9766 GCA_049516815.1 Bacteroidales bacterium
TGATCCAGGAACAAAATTCCTTTCCCGGAATAACCAATAAGCTGCTGGGTGGGAAAGTAAACAAGATCTGTGTTGCCTATGATGGAATGGAGCGGTTTTTCCCTGCCGGGAAGATCGTACTCACCGGGAACCCTGTGCGCCAGGATATTATCACACCGGGAAATAAAACCGAAGCACTGGAATATTTTCATCTCAATAAGGAAAAAAACGTTGTGCTGTTCATCGGGGGTAGCCTTGGGGCCGGAACCATTAATAAAAGCGTTTTACACTACCTGTATCACCAGGATGAACAAGATAATTTTCAGTTGTTATGGCAAACAGGAAAGTATCATTATAACCTTATTAAATCCAATGAGAAAATCCTGAACAGGGAGGATGTTCATATTTACCCGTTCATCGACCGGATGGACCTGGCTTATGCAGCAGCCGATAGTATCGTATCCCGTGCAGGGGCCATCGCCATATCGGAATTATGCATCATCGGGAAACCGGTTATACTCATACCTTCTCCCAATGTTGCCGAAGACCACCAGACAAAAAATGCGGAAGCATTGGTAAGAAAGTCAGCTGCATTGATGCTGAAAGACCAGGAAGCTGTAGATAAGCTATTCGGTCTTATAAAAGAACTGGCTAATGACACAGGGTTACAAAATGAGTTGAGCAGAAATATCAAGACCATGGCTCTTCCGGAGGCTGCAAGCATGATTGCGGAAGAAACCATGAAACTTATCAGAAAAAAAGAATAAAAGACAGGATGGATATTCACCAATACAAGTTGGTATATTTTCTGGGCATCGGAGGGATCGGTATGAGCGCCCTGGCCCGGTATTTCCACCGGTATGGATTGATGGTTTCAGGGGTTGATAAAACGCCAACGAATTTGACCCATCAGCTTATTGAAGAAGGCATCCTTGTTCATTTTGATGAAAACCCGGAGCTAATTCCTGATCATCCCGATCTTGTGGTTTATACGCCTGCTCTTCCAAAAGACCATAAAGAACTTCAGTTCGTAATTAAAAAAGGATTTCTCCTGAAAAAACGATCTGAAATCCTGGGGATGATCACGCAGAATGCTAAAACCATTGCCATTGCCGGAACCCATGGGAAAACCACCATCACGACAATGGTTGCCCACCTGCTAAGAACTGCAGGTAAAAACAGCATCGCGTTTCTTGGAGGAATTTCTAAAAACTACAATTCGAACCTCATTATTTCCGATACGTCAACTCCACAGTCCTTTGATTCACCTGCGTATTACATTGTTGAAGCCGATGAATTTGACCGTTCGTTTCTCCAGCTTTACCCCGATATTGCCGTCATCACTTCTGCCGATGCAGATCATCTCGATATCTATGGAAATATTAAGGAAGTAAGGCTTTCCTTCGGCGAATTCACCTCCCACATGAAAAAGAACGGAACGCTGATCCTGAAAAAAGGAGTCGATATCGTACCGGAAAGAACTGACAACTATACCATTCAGACCTATAACTTAGAAGGAGATGCTGATTTTTATCCGGAGAAGATCCGGTTTGGGAATAGTCGTTTTGTTTTTGATCTTGTCACGCCCGCAAGGACTATCAGAAATATCACACTTGGCTTACCCGGGAAATTCAATCTTGAAAATGCCATAGCCGCCGCAGCAGTTGCCTATACGGTTGGAATAACGGATGAGGATATTGCACGGGCGCTGGTGACCTTTGAAGGTGTCGAACGCCGGTTTGATTTCCAGGTGATTCGTGATGACTTTGTTTACATTGACGACTATGCCCATCACCCTGAAGAGTTGAAAGCCTGTATCCGTGCAGTCAGAGAGATCTACCCTTCCAAAAAGATTACAGGGGTCTTCCAGCCGCATCTTTTTACGCGCACTCGTGATTTTGCAGATGCATTTGCACGTAGTCTGGAATTATTGGATGAGTTGATCCTTCTTGAGATCTACCCGGCAAGGGAAAACCCGATCCCCGGGATTGATTCAGCCATGTTGCTGGGAAAAGTACAACTGCTGAACAAAAAGATATGCAGTAAAGCCGATCTTCCCGGCGAACTGAAATCACGGAAACCGGAAGTCCTTCTGACATTGGGTGCAGGCGATATTGATCAATTGGTAAAACCGATACGTGAGTTGTTTACAAATTAGGGATAAAAGAAAATGAAGAAATTCCTGAAGATCCTTGAAATTGCAGCATGGGTGCTTATGACAGGCGGCCTTTTTGCACTTCTTGGGTTTACAACCATCGAGCATAACAGCGAGGTTTGTAAAAAATATATTATCCGTATCAGTTACGGCAAAGCAGATGTGCTGGTTACGGAAGGAGATATTTATAAAGTTGTAAAAACAACCGGGAATCTCCTGAAAAAACAGCAACTGGGGTTTATCGATTTCGAGCGGATTGAGCGTGAGATCAAGCGCCAACCCTATGTAGCAAATGCACAGGTTTACATGACACTGGATGGTGTTGTTGAAATCGATGTCGTTCAGCGCCAACCTATCCTCCGGATCTTTAATGAAAAGGGGGAGAGCTTTTACCTTGACGGCCTTGGGAATCTAATGCCCCTGAATCCTGCTTTTTCTGCCAGGGTACTTGTTGCCACAGGCTCTATCCGGGAACCCTTCTCGAAGAAGGTTTGCTACTTTAACGACTCAGTAAGAACAAAAGATTCGATGGAATACAGATCGGTGATGAACAATCTTTACAAAATATCAGCCTTCATTATCAAAGATAAATTTCTGAAAGCGCAAATCGAACAAATCTATGTGGACCCGAATGGAGAATTCGAGCTGATCCCCAGGGTTGGGACTCATACCATCCTGATAGGAAGAGCAGATAACCTCGAAGATAAATTTGAACGTTTGTTTGTCTTTTACAGGATGGGACTGAGTAAAACCGGATGGAGCAAATATAATATCATCAATATAAAATTTAAAAATCAGGTTGTTTGTTCAAAAATTTAGTCAGGATATGAAAACATCAGAAATCATTGTAGGATTAGATATTGGCACGACGAAGATTGCAGTCATTGTCGGACATAAAAATGAATTTGGAAAGATCGAGATCCTTGGCTATGGCAAGGTTCCGTCGATCGGTGTAAAAAGAGGCGTTGTTTCCAACATTGAAAATACGGTTCAATCGATCAAGGATGTTATCAAGGAAGCTTCGCAGAAATCGGGTGTCGATATTCAGTTTGTGAATGTCGGAATTGCTGGCCAGCACATTAAGAGCCTTCAGCATCATGGCAGCACCATCCGAAAGGACAGTGAAACGGAGATCGCCCAGGAAGAGATCGAGACGCTCGTCAACAGCATGTACAACCTGAATATGAACCCGGGGGAAGAGATCATAGAGGTCATTCCCCAACAATTCAGCCTCGACGGAGAACCTGTTGTCAAGTCGCCCAAGGGGATGATAGGCAGTTCGCTTGAAGCAAATTTTCATATTATCGTGGGACAAACGGCTGCTGCGAAGAACATCTATAAATGTGTAAGGAAAGCCGGTCTTGACGTGGTTGACCTGATCCTCGAACCTATTGCTTCAGCCGAAGCTGTATTGAGTGAAGAAGAAAAAGAAGCCGGTGTTGTTCTCGTGGATATCGGTGGAGGAACTTCGGATATAGCTATCTTTCACGAGGGCATCATCCGGCATACGTCGGTGGTTCCTCTTGGCGGAGATATTATCACGGAAGATGTAAAGGAAGGGTGTTCGATCATTAGAAAACATGCAGAAGAGCTGAAAGTTAAATTCGGCTCTGCGCTGGCAAGTGAAAACCGGGAAGAAGAGATTGTAGCCATCCCCGGGTTGAGAGGCCGTCCTCCGAAGGAAATCAGCATCCGCAATCTTGCCAATATCATCCAGGCAAGAATGGAAGAGATCATTGAATACATCTATTTTGAGATCAAGAATTCAGGTTATGAGAAAAAACTTATTGGCGGGATTGTGCTGACAGGAGGCGGTGCGCAGTTGAAGCACATTGCACAACTGACAGAATTCAAGACTGGCATGGATACGCGTATCGGTTATCCCAATGAACATCTTGCCAACGACGTTCCGGAAGAGATGGCCAGCCCGATGTATGCAACCGGAATCGGCCTTGTCATTGTCGGGATCGACCGGTATGAAAAGGAAAAAGAAAAAATGAAACCTGTCGTTGAGGAGGAGATCCAGGAACCCGAGGAAAAAGTTAAGAAAACAAAGAAGGTGAAATTGAAGAAACCAAAGGATCCAGATAAATCAGGGAAGAAATTCACTGATTCATTTATTGAAAAAATTCAGAAGTGGTTCGATGAAGAGAATGAGTAAATTCTGCTATTAACAACCGCTCTGTTAATAAAAAAAAAAACTTGCCATATTTAATGCCTTGTTTCTGTATAATTTTAAAAAAGCAAATTCCCATCCTATGTTAAAATTTGATTTACCTAAAAACCAATCATCAATCATTAAGGTGATCGGTGTCGGCGGAGGTGGCAGCAATGCCGTAACACACATGTTCCGGCAGGGCATTAAGGGTGTTGATTTCATTATTTGCAACACCGACATTCAGGCGATGGAATCCAGTCCGGTGCCTACAAAGGTACCGCTGGGGGCAAATCTTACAGGAGGCCTTGGCGCAGGAGCTGTTCCTTCAATCGGAAAAAACGCGGCATTAGAAAATATCGAAGACTTGAAGAATATACTGGAAAAAGGAACCAAGATGCTGTTTATCACTGCCGGAATGGGTGGTGGTACCGGAACCGGTGCTGCGCCGGTCATTGCCAGCGTTTCGAAGGAACTTGGTATCCTCACCGTGGGAATTATTACCATGCCTTTCTCTTTTGAAGGCAGAAAGCGTAGGCAGCATGCTGAACAGGGCATCAACGAGATGAAGAGATATGTAGATGCCTTGCTGATCATCTGCAATGATAAGTTGCGGGATCTCTTTGGTGATCAGCGGCTTTCCGCTGCTTTCGGACATGCCGATGATGTGTTGACCACAGCTGCAAAAGGGATCGCCGAGATCATCACAGTTACAGGATATATTAATGTGGATTTCGAGGATGTGAAAACTGTGATGAAGGACAGTGGTGTGGCTATTATGGGTTCAGGACTTGCAAACGGTGAAAACCGCGCTATTCGTGCAATAGAAATGGCATTAAATTCACCGTTACTCAATGACAACAACATCGAAGGAGCTAATAATCTGTTGCTGTATATTGCTTCCGGCAAGGACGAAATCACGATGGATGAGGTGACTGAAATCACCGATTACATCCAGGAAAAGACAAAAAATTCAGCAGAAGTGATTTGGGGCAACGGAATTGATGAATCACTGGAAGACAATATCAGTGTGACTATCATTGCTACCGGATTTGATGAGGAACACAAGAAAAAACCGCTACAGCCGGAAAAGCCGGCGATCGTAATGCCCCTTTACGAGCAGGAAATAAAAATCAAACCTCTTGATGTCCCAATTATACCTAAGGAAGAACCGGTAATCTCAATGGAACAAACACCTGCCGAAGAGATCCGGGCCATCACACCGGAACCCGAAAAAGAACCGGAACCCGAGCCCCAGGTTTTCGAGAAAGAGATCATCCCGGAAGAATCTTACCCACATCGTACCATTGTCTTCAACATGGAACCCCGGGATACCGAACGCCGGAAGCTCATTCATGAAGAACCTGCAGAAGAAATCAAGTACGAAAACAAGGAGGTTGAGGTCCCTGTGTCGGATGTTCTTTTCAGGCCTTCGGTCAAACCAGGTCAAAAGACAGAACCTGAAGTTCAGAAAGAGAAACCTGAGATGGAGAAGATGATGAATGACCGGGTACAGAAACTCAGAGCATTGAGCGAAAAGCTCAAGACGCATCCTCCGCTGGAAACCCACCTAGCTGAGATTGAGAGCATTCCGGCATATAAGCGCCGGAATATCGAACTTACGGATGTACAGCCATCTTCCGAATCACAGGTACCACTTTATACAGTTTCCGAAAAAGATAAAAATATTGAACTCAAAAAGGATAATTCTTTCCTGAACAATAATGTCGATTAATCATGGAACTTGAAAAGCTGATCAACAACGATATAAAGAACGCCATGCTGGCCAGGGACCCGGAAAAGCTGGAAGCCCTTCGTGCTATCAAAGCCGCTTTGCTGCTGGAAAGGACTAAGGAAGGAACAACCGGGGAGATTTCTGAATCGGTTGAGCTTAAACTTCTTCAGAAATTGGTAAAACAACGCCGGGAATCGGCTGACATTTATGCAGCAGCCAACCGGGAGGATCTTGCCAAAAAAGAACGGTTCGAAGCCTCTATCATTGAGAAGTACCTGCCACAGCAGATGGGGGAAGAAGAACTGATAGAAAAAATCAGGAAGATCATTGCACAAACCCAGGCTACTTCTATTAAAGATATGGGAAAGGTGATGGCGGCATCGTCAAAGGAACTCGCTGGAAAAGCCGATAATAAAATGGTTTCGGAAATAGTGAAGAAACTCCTAGGCGCTTGATTCGGAGAATTGAAGCACGAATGCAGTTTTAGATATGAGATTCTACGGCGGAGTTACAAACTCCGCCAAGCGTATCTTCTTTATAATAATCTATATGCTGAGCGGAATCTGTAATTCCGCTTTTATTATTGAGTTAAAACGTTATTTTTCTTCAAAAACCGTTTCTCTTTGTATTTTTCAATGATCCCGGCGATAAAACTGGCCAGGTTCCAGAAGTGTTTCCATTTCCCAAAACCCTCGCGAACATCTGCATACCACCGCTCACCGCGAAGGATCTTACCGAAGGCCTTCCAGGCACGGTCGCTATTCCCGACAAAGGAATGAATCTTCAATGGGACAGCATTGAATATATGTTTGATCTTGTTTGCTTCCAGCAGTTCCGTCATCAATTCATTATTGATCTTTTTAGAATAAATATCGATTGAATTGATTTTCCCAGATAAGAATTCAGAACAGGTTTCAGCAGCAAGTTTCCCGCTTCTGACTGCATAATAAATTCCCTCACCGGTCAGAGGATCACACAATCCTGCAGCATCACCTGTAACCAAGACAAACCCTTGATGGAAAAGGGACTTTCTTGTGCGGACAGGAATGGGCCAGGAGTGCAATGATAAAGTTTCGTGGAAATGGATGACTGATGATGGTGAATGGCAAATGGATGATGGAGTTTGGCCAAGTGACAACAGAAACCGGTGGTAGTAAGGCATCATTACCTTTGAAAGAGTCGCCGGGCCGCCTACACCGATAGAAAAATGATCTTTCTTCGGAAATACCCAGGCATATCCCCCGGGAAGTGTTCCCCAATCCAGGAATACTGTGCCGGAGAACTGTTCAAGGTCTTCCGGGTTAGCTGTTAATTCTGCCTCCCATGCCAATCCCATTTCAACAACATCACGTAGTCCTGCTGTGCGGGAAACGATCCCTGAAGCTCCTTCTGCGCCAATCAGCAAGCAGGTATGGAAAGATTTTTCCTTTGTTGAAACAGTAACACCCGATCCATCCTGTAGTAAGGATATTACCTGTTCACCCATCCTGACTTTAGCTCCGGCATCGATTGCTTTTTGCAACAGGAAAGCATCCAGGTCGGTGCGCATGGTGCAATACATAAGCGGATCGGCCGAATGCCGGGTAAAAACATTGTCGTAATTATGAGAAAAACGAAAAAAATGAATGGTTGATTTAATGATTGGTGAAAGGTCGAAGGGAATCTCTTTCAGAATTTTATGGGTTAATCCGCCCCCGCAGACCTTGTACCTCGGAAACACGGTTTTCTCAAAAAGGGTAACCTCTATGCCCTGTGAAGCCAGGGTATATGCCGCCATGGAACCGGCCGGCCCCGCACCAATAACGATTACATCCGTATCATAAAACATCAGAGAAGGGCAAGTACTTCTTTCAGGAGTTTATCTTTATTCACCGGGGTCACCCCTACTTTTTCACATACCAGTCCGCCGGCAAGGTTGGAAATGTAAGCGATCTCATAAGGTGAACATTTTTGGGCAAGGCAAAGTGCTGCCATACTGATTACCGTATCACCGGCACCCGAAACATCAGAAATGGACCGTACATGGGCCGGTATGAAGATATTTCTTTTATCAAAAGTATCTTTCATGCTGATCATGACCCCCAGTTCAGATAAAGTGGTAAGAATGTATTGGCAATTGAGTTTTTCCCTCAAGGTCTGCGCAGCCGATATCATCATCTCACGATCGTTGTCGTCAAATTCGATCTTCAAACCTTCTTTCAGCTCTTTCAGGTTGGGCTTGAAAAGTGTCACACCAACAAAATTGAAAAAATTCTTTTTCTTCGGATCAACGGCTACCGGAATTTTCAGATGTGTGGCACGGTCAATGACTTCTTTGATCACGATAGGGTTGATCACCCCTTTATTGTAATCCTGAAAGATGATCCCGTCAATTTTCTCCTTTGTCAGGATTTTGTCAATATTGGTAAGGAGATTGGTACGATCGTTTTCCGAGAGGTCGTTTTCCACTTCTTCGTCCACTCTCAGCATCTGCGTTCTGTTTCCGAAGATCCGAAATTTCGTGGTAGTAATTCTCCGGGAACTCTGTGTGATGCCATATGCTGTGATCTTTTCCTTTTTCAGAAGATCGAGAAAAATTTCCCCTTTGCTATCTTTCCCTATCACTGAACAAAGCACTGGTTTTGCCCCCATGCTTTTGACGTTCATGGCCACATTGGCTGCACCGCCCATACGATTTTCCCTTTTTCGTAATGCAACGATAGGAATCGGCGCTTCCGGTGAGATCCGTTCAACTTTACCCCACAGATAGGAATCCACCATCACATCACCGATGATCATGATGGAAAGATTGTTGAATTCCTCGAAAAGCTTTTTGTAATTGCTCTGTTTGTCCATTAAAACCAAGGGAATTAATTTTCCTGTGGAACTAAATTGTAATCTGCGATCGTTTTGATATGCCGGTTAGGCTCATCCGAAGAAACCTTCCCGTCTATTAAACGGATGATCCGGTGGGCATGTAATGCGATATCTTCTTCGTGTGTGACGATTATCACCGTGTTGCCCATTTTATGAATATCTTCAAGCAATCCCAGAATTTCCAGGGAAGTTCTGGAATCAAGGTTCCCGGTAGGCTCATCCGCCAGGATAATGGCAGGATGGTTCACGAGGGCCCTTGCAATGGCCACCCGCTGGCGCTGGCCTCCCGATAATTCATTGGGCTTATGCGCCATGCGATCAGAAAGTTTTACTTCATCCATAACTTCTGTCGCCCTGTTAATCCTTTTTCCCTTTGTGATACCGGCATAAATCAGGGGTAACATGACATTTTCCAATGCGGTTGAACGGGGAAGCAGGTTGAAGGTCTGGAACACAAATCCGATCTGCCGGTTCCGGATTTCAGCCAGGCTATTATCATCCATCTTGCTCACATCTTCGCCATTGAGGAAATAGAAGCCACTGGTTGGGGTTTCCAGGCAGCCCAGGATGTTCATCATAGTTGATTTTCCTGATCCTGACGGACCCATGATGGCAACAAATTCATTTTTGTTGATCACCATCGAAACAGACCGTAATGCTTCGACGATCACTGTTCCTACCCTGAAATTTTTAACAATATCGACAATCCGGATGACTTCTTTTTCCATATAATGAGATATGATGCCTGGAATACCTGTATATCAACAAAATTACAATTTTTATCAGATATGAAGGATAAAATCTTCTTTGCTCAGACCCTTTTTGAAAAAAACCAATCCCATTCTGAACAGGTCAATGGTTATGGTAACCGAAGGATGATCCTGGA
>JBEKST010000103.1:0-9731 GCA_049516815.1 Bacteroidales bacterium
GAAATATGTGGAGAAGATGGTATTGCTTCATCTTCGACCTATCGCCATTACAGGAGAAGTTACCGATTCTGCGGTCAGAAGGCTGCTGTTCGAGGCCGGCAACGATATCGACGACCTCATGTTACTCTGTGAAGCCGACATCACTTCGAAAAATCCTGTCAAGGTGAAAAAATTTCTGGAGAACTTCGAAGAGGTCAGGAGAAAGCTGAAGGAGATCGAAGAAAAGGACCGGCTGCGCAACTGGCAACCTCCTGTTTCCGGGGACATCATCATGAAAACATTCGGAATTCCTCCCTCAAAAGAAGTCGGAATTATCAAAGATGCGATCACGGAAGCCATCCTTGAAGGTGAGATCCCGAATGAATTTGATGCTGCATTCCAATTCATGCTGAAGGAAGGGGAGAAACTGGGACTGGTTCCCGGAACACATTAATTCGTGAGACTTAAATTTTTAGAACGAAGTGAAGAAAAATTTGTTAGTCGAACAATCCCGATGAAGTCGGAGGGTTTTATACCCGTGATTCTTTTTTATCTTTTCAACAATACATTTTTAGTTTTTGCGTAATTTTATACTTTTGGCACCATTAATAAAAAAGGATTATGATAATATACAGGTTCAGACTGACCAGCGAAGATCATGAAGACTTCTTAAGGGAGATAGAAATTCAGCCTGTACAGACTTTTCTTGATTTCCACCAGGCGATCCTGGCATGTGCAAACCTGGAAAATTGCGAAAATGCATTCTTCTACACCACGGATAACAAATTCAAAAAGAAACAGGAGTTCTCCTTCAAATATCAGAAAAAACAGATAAGGAAATACGATGATGACATCGACCAGGTCGTTACAGAAACTTATGTTCCCCATCTGATGAAAGAATCGGTGTTAAAGAAATTTATCGACGATCCTCATCAACGGTTGATGTATGAATTTATCGGGAAAGATACTTTTGTATTTTTCATCGAGTTATTCAAAATCATCAAAACCGATGAGTGTTTCCATTTACCTCGCTGTGTGAATGCCAAAGGAGAACTTCCCAAAAAGGCAGAGATGCCGGTCATCCCGGATGCTGAAAAGCCGGAAACCATTGTGACCCCCCAGGTTACTCCTCCACCTGCTTTCTTTCCCGGAGAAAAAAGTATGTTCAGCGAAATGCTGGAAGATGATTCGGCACTGGCAGAAATCGAAAGCCAGCTTGACAATATCCTGGAAGAGGGAACATTGACCGTTCCCGGGGACAAGGTTCCTTCTCAGGATATTAAAGAGGACGATCCTTTTATTGAAGAGAATGACAATCCCGAAAACATGGAAAGCCTCGACGAATATGACGATATAGAAGACCTTGAGATCAAGCATGGGCACTTCGACAGCGAATCCGATGATTATTGATCCAAAGCGATACCTTCTCGTTGTTGTCGGGCCGACCGCCGTCGGGAAAACAGCCCTGACGCTTCAACTGGCCCGATCTCTTGAAACCGAGATCCTCTCTGCCGACTCCCGGCAGTTTTATCGTGAAATGCACATTGGAACTGCACGTCCCGGAGAAGAGGAACTTCAGCTTGTTCCACATCATTTTTCCGGACATATCTCTATTCATGATGAATACAACGTTTCCCGGTTCGAATCAGATGCACTGAATTTATTACGTCAATTATTTAAGGATCATAAGATGGTGATCATGACGGGCGGTTCCGGACTTTATATCAATGCCGTTTGTCGTGGCATTGACGATCTCCCCGACCCGGATGACACTCTTCGCGAAGAGTTGAAGACAATCTATGCTTGTGAGGGCATAGAATCCTTACGGTCAAAACTCCGCATATTGGACCCTGTCTATTACAGCAAGGTTGATGTTGCCAATCCCAAACGATTGCTCCGGGCTTTGGAAGTATGCATCGGAACAGGACGACCATTTTCAGAGCTGAGGAAAAATAAACCCAAACCCCGTGACTTTGAAATTATCAGGATTGGGTTAACCCGGGAAAAAAAGGAACTAAACAAGAGGATCAATGATCGTGTTGACCGGATGATGGAAGATGGTCTTTTGGCCGAAGTTGAAAAATTGCTTCCTTACCGTCACCTCAATGCATTGAATACAGTTGGATACAGAGAGTTTTTGCCTTATTTTTCAGGTGAGATCTCTTTGGATATGGCGATCGCCAATGTCAAGACCCATTCCCGCCGCTATGCCAAACGACAAATGACATGGTTTAGAAAGGACAAGAATATCACCTGGTTTCACCCTGACCAGGTAGCAGAAATACTTAACTTTGTCCGGCAAAAAAGTTTATAAAGTTCATAAAGTTTATAAAGTTCATAAAATTTATAAAGTTCAAATACTATCAACTCATTTATTTCGCTATTTCGCTATTTCGCTATTTCGCTATTTATTTCTACACCATGTCGCTAATTTTTAACTCACTAATTCACCAGTTCACCAGTTCACCAGTTCATCAGCTCGTCAATTAATAATTTACTATGTTACTACTCGCCGACAGTGGCTCAACCAAAACAACATGGACCTTGATGGAAGGCTCAAGGATTGTTACGTCAGTCCAGACAGCAGGGATGAACCCGTATTTTATAACCTCTGAAACAGTGGAGGCCATTCTTAAAGACGATCTTGTTCCGAATGTTCCTGCCGATTTCGTGAAAGAGATCCATTTTTACGGTTCCGGATGTTCTACCGAAAATAATAACACCATGCTACAGGATGCCATGAAGGTCTTTTTCCGTAAGGCATCGATTGCTGTTTATCATGATATCCTGGGGGCAGCACGATCGCTGCTTGGCAAGGAAAAAGGGATCGCTTGTATCCTGGGAACGGGTTGCAATGCCTGTTATTACGATGGGGAAGAAGTGTTCAGCAAAGTTCCTTCATTGGGCTATCTTTTTGGGGATGAGGGCGCCGGATCGAACCTGGGTAAAACCTTCATGGAGAAATACCTGAAGAACAAACTTCCGGAAGAGATCCGAATTGAGTTTGAACAGCAGTATAAATTATCGCTCGAGGATATCCTCAATGCCCTTTACAACCGGCCATTTCCAAATCGTTTTCTGGCCTCCTTCAGCGAGTTTATTGGTCCAAGGAAAAATCACCCTTTCTTTCACAGCCTAGTCAAAACATCCTTCCAGTCTTTTATAGATGAACAAATCAGGAAATACCCAGATAATGAAAACCTCACCATTAGCTTTGTGGGTTCAGTTGCCTGGTATTACCGGGATATCCTCCTGGAAACTGCAATTGAGAATAATCTTCATGTAGGAACCATCCTGAAATCGCCGATGGAAGGACTTATCCGTTATCACATCAAGTAATAATGCAGGAATGTAGGAATGCAGAATGCAGGATGAATTAATTCTTCAGAACTTTTTCAATAACTGTTTCTTTTCCTGATCTTATTTTTATCAGATAAATCCCTGGTTGATAATCCTTTATATTAATGCAGACATTCTTTGCCGGAAGAAATGTTTCTGTATAAACCTTTTCTCCTATAAAATTTAAAACTTCGATCCCTGTATATGGCTCATCCGATTCAATATTTAACACATCTGTGACAGGATTAGGGAAAATACTGATGTGTGTTTCATTCTGTTCAATAATCCCAGAAGGATAGTGAACACAAAGGGTATCACTTGGGGATTCGCAAAGATAAGGTGGTGCTGGATTTAAGGAATCCTCATAGATTGCAGTTACATAGTAACAAGCCACTCCATCAAACGTTGTAGCAAGTACATCGGTGTATTCGGTATCTGGTATGATTGATGGGTTTAATTTCATGAAGGGTGGCAGACCACTCTCATCCGTCCGGTAAATGTTATAACCTAAAAGTATCGATCCTTCAACCTTGTCCGGTTTGAGTTTTTTACCCGTACAGGGTATTCCCCACGTCAGGTGAACAATATTGCCGGTCCTGTTCAGGTTAAAGTCGGGAGGTTTGAAGCACACCGCGTAAACATAGATGTTATCAATATCCCATTCAACGATATCTGCAGAATTAATCCCTATTGCCCGGAATCCTACCCTGATATTGTTGCCTCCTGCCTCGGATATGTCAATCTTGTGATGAATCCAACCCGTGGAATTATCATTCACAAGTGTATCCTTTGGATGCCAAATGCTGTCGTAATAAATCTCAATGATCATCTTTTCTTGTGAGGTCTGATTATTCGAATTGAGCCTGGTATCAAATTCAATATATACATTGGCACAGATCCAAGCAGTACAATCCAAATGAACGCTTTGTAACGTATGATCATAATTCGAAAGAGCAGGAGTGCCTGAAAATGATGCTGAGGGTACTGGATTGCCCTGGGTGGTAATCATAACCCAATTACCTTGTGAAGGTACAAATGACCACCCTTGATAAATAAAACTTGCCATGTCCCATGGTTCATGAAATGGCAACATACTTCCGCAGCTCGAAAAAGAAGTTCCCGATACTGCTGCTGACTCTCCATACGTACCAGGGTATCCGTAAGAGGTAAGATCATAATAGGCGGTAACACTGTCGGTGAAGGTGCCAAAATTATCAATGAAATCATAATAGAAGAGGCTATCAGGATCTGAATCATAATGAATCAAAGAACCGTCACGATAAATCATGTAACCTAATAATCCGGCGGGTGTTGCACCTCCTGGATCCTGGGGTTTGTCCCAGGTTAAATAGGCGAAACATGCTTCAAATACGATCACCGAGAAGTTGGTTGGAGGATAAAGAACATACTTTGAACCGGGTGCAGATGAGGGCAGGGGCGTGCCGGCATGGGCAACTATGCCTGTAATTGTAACCAGCATTACAATTATCCACTTAAGAAGTTTGTAAATATTTTTCATAATAAAGGAGGATAAGATATATGAATGAATAAAGAAAGAGATAAAATATTGGTCTTGTAAATATACAAAAAATTTAGTAAAATAATTGTTGAAAACGCTGGATTAAGGAGTTTTATTAACTTTGCAATCCACACTCACCCCCACACACCACACTCACACTTGCCTGCCGGCAGGCAAGCTCACATACAATCACACACCCCCTTCGCGGTAGTAGCTCAGATGGTAGAGCATCAGCTTCCCAAGCTGAGGGTCGTGGGTTCGATCCCCATTTACCGCTCAAAGTGAAATTCATCAAAGTGCACTGAAAAGCCCCGAAAATCAACCATTCCGGGGCTTTTTTCTTTTCCGGCCTAAAATAAATAATGCAAAAAGTTGCAAATAAAAGCAAACATTTCGTACCTTTATTGTGCAAATTATTGTGCAAATTTTCATCATGAACCTTTTATATGAAAATCTTACTGTACAATCATTTTATGATTTTTTCTGTGTGAATATTGTGCAAATATTGTGCAAATATATTTAAAACCTTATCTTTTAGCCTCAATAAACGCTGAATTCTTATGAAGGCCTCAGCAAAGATCAACCTCGATAACAGGCGTAAAAAAACAGATGAAACTTATCCATTAGTCCTCCGGATTATTTGCAATCTCAAATCCAGAACTATTCCCCTGAATTATTCTGTCCCAGAAGATGATTGGGATCCTGAGAATGAAATGATCCGCAAGGAATGCAAACAATTTAGTAGTGTCACCCGTATCAATAATTATCTTCACAAAAAGCAACAGGATGCCCAGGATATACTCGATAAACTAACAACTACAGGCGAAATTGAAAAACTGTCCATTACCGAAATCAAAAACAGAGTGATCAATAAGAAAGACCACACCACCTTCGAATCCTTCGGTAATAAATTAGTTGATGAACTTAAGCTCGCTAAAAAGCTGGGGAATGCTTCCGTTTATGAACAGGCCATCAGTTTTCTCAAACGTCATACCAGCGGAAGGAATATTACCTTTGATGAAATCACATTCCACCTGCTAAAATCAATCGAGGCAAAATTCCTGTCAGAAAATAATTCTTTAAACGGCCTCAGCTTTTACCTTCGTACCATCCGTGCTATTTACAACCGTGCTATCAAGGAAGGGAAAGCCAGTCGCGAAAATTACCCATTTACCACTTATTCCATTAAGGAGACCAAGACCCGAAAAAGAGCCATCCGCAAAACCGATATGGATAAAATTAAAGCCGCGCAATTCGAGCCTGGTTCACCTCGCTGGCATACCCGCAACATATTTCTTTTCAGTTTTTATAACCGAGGAATGAATTTTGCCGATATGGCTAAACTTCGGATATCTGATATCGAACAGGACCGGATTTACTACAAGCGGTCCAAAACCGGTAAGCCGCTTTCTGTCAAGCTCACCGATGCCACCCGCGAAATTCTTAGTACTTACATAAAAGATAAAACCGGGGATGACTATGTTTTCCCGATCCTGAAACGGGATACCCCTGAACTTCAGATGAAGGATTTATTTAATGAGAGGAAGACCTTCAATAAATACCTGAATAAGATTGCCGAGGGTTGTGAAATCGAAGGTAATCTGACCTCGTATGTGGCTCGCCATTCCTGGGCAACAATTGCCAAGGACCTGAATGTTCCAATCAGTGTGATTTCTGAAGGCCTGGGACATGAGGATATCAAAACAACGCAGATATACCTCGATGAATTCGATACCTCTGTGATCGATGATGCCAATAAATTAATCACGGGCTGATATTAACATCAAATATTTTGTCCATCCTTCGCATTAAGACTAAAGCCTTGGTTCTTATTGTTTTCTTCTTGTATCCCCCAAAAAATTTATCAACATCCATATTACCTTTTCATTTTTACCTGATTAAGCATAAATCGACTTATTTCATCCCTTTACTAACCCAAAATTCCAACACTATGAAATCAGCCACTTTGATCAGGTTCATCCTTAACAAATTATTCAGTAAATTCCAACGGGTAAAAACGAAACCCTTATTTCCCATCCTTTTAGTATTTCTGCTGATAAAAATTCCATTCTTGATTCCGTAAGTTTATTCCCGGATTGTCTCCGTTTGCAGTTGATCCTGTTGTTTAATCAGGAATCCCGGGTTAACCCCGATATTGCAAATCTTGCAATTCACTAATCACATCTGTAATTATGAACTCGAATCCTCTTGTCTACCCGTCCGCTTGTCCACCTGTCCGCCTGTCCGCTTGTTATTCATCCCATCCCACCTCATATCAGCCCCTAAAAGTCTATGAACTCCCAGTCAGAGCAGAACTATCAATTTACTCCTTTGCACTTATTCGAAGAATTATTCGAACCATTTATCGATCAAAGCAGAAACATTATAATCCGATATCATTTTCAGGAAGAAAACCCCGGGAAAAACTTAGGGTGGAAAATAATGATTCATTCGGTTAACGGTTGTAAGTCTCCAGATGAGTTTCGAAAAAAAATGACAGCCCTGGTTGATTCATCACTTCACCTTGTATACGATTCTCTTCTGCAAGCCCATTATTCTCTCAGGTCTCCGCATATTGAATATATCCGGAATAAGATACAGGCGTTGAATTTAATCGTCGTTGATGAACAGTCCGTCTTTCATGATGAAACTGGCAATTTCTCCCGTCATCATCAATTTAAAACATTTACAAATTGCAGATTAGTCGGACCACAAAATGGAAACTGTCAAATGTTTGGACAATATATTCGTTTTAAAGCCGCAAGGTTTGCCGAAGTCTGGCTTGAGGTCATTTCCGCTGCAATTGACCAGCTCAACTTGATCCATAACCTTCTTAGTCAATCCCGGCCGGATGATTCAATTTCCTCTCTGCGGGTAGCCGCACGAACGAACAATTTCAAACTTAAATTCAATCTTTCCGTCCCTGAGATTGGGTATTTGGGTAAATTATTGAAAAGATCAGGTATCATCGATATACCTTCACGTCATACTCCGCAACTGATCAACTGGATCACTGAAAACGTTCAATCCAAAAACCGCGATATCATCCAATCATCCTCCATGCGTAAAAATTATTTCTCATCCGATCTGTCTTCCCTCGATTTTTGGGAGGATACCCTTATGAATTGGCTTTCCATAATTCATAAGGAACGGGATCGTTTGTCAAAATAAATATTTTCAAAAATATTACTCAAAAAAACTCCCTCAGTTTTTCTGCTAAGGATAACTGTTTCCGGTTATGTGCTAAAAAGTTTCCAGACTGTCTGTCTTATTCATGGGGGTTACTGATAGATTCCCAAACAGGCTGGCGTTTTTCAACGAGGGTAACTGATTTGGATTCCGATTTTCGAGGGGGTTACTGATGATCTGTAACTGTTTTTTACTTTTTCACCGGTATATTTTTGCGTCCATAAACTTTAAAATTCAATATTATGGAAGCAACACAGATTATCTCTGATGCATTTCAAAAAGTGCTCGACAAGATTGAACAGGTAAATCAGAAACTTGATAAGAAACCGGAAAACCCGCTCACCGAAACCTGGCTCGACATTCAGGAAACCTGCCAGCTGCTCAAGATCTCCAAGCGTACCCTGCAGGCTTACCGCGATAATGGTATTTTACCCTTCAGCCAGGTAGGAGGGAAGATCTATTTCCGCGCCACCGACATTGATGATCATCTCCACCGTCATTATGTGAAGGCGTTTAACAGTAAACGCTGAAACTATGAAAGTGTCGGTTTTTAAAAACTTCAACAATGTTGAAGCAAACCTTGATCTGTCCGTGATCCTGGAACAAATTCGAAGCGGAAAGTTCAAAGCCCGGATCCAGGCGCTCCGCGAATTGCTCAGGCAAGGCAAGGTCGACGAATACGATGATAAGAAACGCTCCTTGCCCGCATTTACTCCATCCGGTATGTTTGAAGGTGGAAGAAAACTTGAGTTCCTTAAAGAATACTCCGGCTGTCTCGTTCTTGATCTCGACAAGCTCGACCAGGATCAGCTCACCTCTGCCAAAAATAAAGCATCTGAGATTCCATATACCTATTGCTGTTTCATCAGTCCCAGTGGCCATGGTCTTAAAATCCTGGTCAAGGTCTTTAGCCGGCCTGTGTTTCACAAGCAGGTTTTCGAACAAGTTAAGGAATACTACGAAAAACAACTTGAATTCTCTATTGATCCTTCTGGTAAGGACATTACCCGGCTCTGCTTTGTGTCCTGGGATGAATACCTCTATCAGAATCCATCCGCTGCAATATTTCAAACACATATAAATATGGTGGAGAATGACATTGAAAAGGTAGTCCGGCAAATTGAATCCCGGGCCATTGATATTACTTCCAACTATGATAACTGGGTGAAGATTGGCTTTGCCTTGGTCGATGCGATCGGAGAGGAGGGAAGGAGCTATTTTCATCGCCTTAGTAAATTTTATCCGGGTTATACAATCAATGAATGTGACGAACAGTACGATAAATGTCTGAAGTCAAAGAGTACCGGTATCACCATTGCAACACTTTATTATTTTGCCCGCGACAGTGGTATTGAAATCTCCAACCTGAGAACAGCGCCAAAAACATTCATTAAATCCATTGATCCAATTTCAACCACACCCGATCCCGTCTCTGGCAATGTCACAGATGAATCTCATATAAGGAAAAAGAAGCGTAAAAACCAGATCGACACCATCGAAGCCTACCTGTCCAGCCATTACCAATTACGCTACAACACAGTCACCTCCAAACTCGAAATCCGAAAACTCTTAAATACAACTACCAATCCTGATTCATCCGGTATCCAGCATCCAGCAACCAGCATCCAGCAATCCGATTCCCGCTTTCACCCACTTACTGACTACCAGGAAAACTCCCTCCTCCGCGAACTTCTTAAAAACAACC
>JBEKST010000104.1:0-11135 GCA_049516815.1 Bacteroidales bacterium
GAAAAACAGCGGGAAGGTCAGTATACAACACCAAAACATCGGCGGTGAAGAACCATTGCGACCTTTAACAGCACCTTCAGAGGCAAAAAATTAAATAGTGTTTTTATGAAAAGTTATAAGAAAAAAAGATTAATCTTAATATTAATTATCCTTTTTCCCTTCATTATGCTGGCACAGCGCAATCAGCAGTCTCTTCTTCTTAATGTTGATGACTCACTTTCCCTTCAGCAGATTCTTCTGCAGGTCAACTCTTCTTATCCAACGGTTTTGAAAGCACAGGAGGCCATCAATTCTGCAGATGCAGCGATCGCACTTGCACGTTCAGCCTATTTTCCGGATATTTCCGGGCAAGCAGACTATACCCGGCTTGGTCCGGTTTCAAAATTATCCATCCCAATGCTGGGTACCTTCCAACTCTACCCGGAAAATAATTATAATGCCGAGATAGATGTCAGGCAGACCATTTATGATTTTTCAAAGACGCCCCGGAATATCAAAATGGAAGAATCGGGCAAAGTAATCTCTGAAAAATCGGTCGACCTGGTGAAGCAAAAGCTTAACCTGGTAACTGCCGTCAGTTACTATACCCTGGTTTACCTGCAAGAAGCGTTGAAAATAAAGAATATTGAGCTGGAGGACCTGAATGATCATCTTGTATTCATTACGAAAAAAAAAGAAACCGGATCTGCAACACAATATGAGATCCTGACAACACAGGTAAGGATATCTACGGCCGAGAACCAGAAAGTCGACATTCGGGTTGCAATCAAGACACAACAGACGATTCTGAATTCGTTGCTGGGTTATCCGGTCAACGCCGCCTTGAAGGTCAAACAAAACCTGACATTAGGAAGTTCGAGCATCGATTCTGATTCCCTGGTTCATTTTGCTCTTCAGCATCGTTATGAGATGATCATAGCTGGCCTTAACGAAGAACATGCCGCACTTCACCTCAAAGTCGTGAAAGTGCAAAACAATCCTGTGTTGGATGCCTTTCTCTCGGGAGGTTTCAAAAATGGCTTTTTCCCCGATCTCAATGAACCAACCCTTAATTACGCTGCCGGGATTGGTTTGCGTATCCCAATCTTTGACGCAACACGTCGTAAGAATAATATCCGGCTTGCCAATGTCGGGATCAATATACTGAAACTGGAAACCGAACAATCCCGTAGGGAGATTTCCAGTGAAGTATATCAGAATGAAGCGCTTCTAAATGCTTCCCTGCAGAAGATCCAACAGAGTAAACTGCAAGTCAGGCAGGCTGAAGAAGCGCTCGAACTTGCAAAGGTAAGTTTCTCAAGCGGAGTTATTACCAACCTTGATCTCCTGGATGCACAAACCTCGGCAGCAGAAAGTAAAGTCAACCTGCTGAAAGCGAAAACTGATTATGCAGTAAGTCTGGCACGGCTTAATATTTCAATTGGAAAGCCAATAAACTAAAGCAGAAAATTCCTACCTTTGCGCATCTTTCCTGAATTCAGGATGTTTCAAAATTGGAGAGATCCGCAGGATCAAGCTTTTTTATCATCAAAACAGAATATTAAAGAACGAAAAAACATGAACAAAAGATTTTTCACCGCGGTATTAGTATTACTTATAGCCGCAATGGCTTCATCCGCATTTTCACAAAAATTTCCGGGGTTTTCAAAGACAAAAACCGGCTTATATTACAAAATCTATAAAACCGGCACCGATACAGTCACGCCCAGGATCGGGAATTATGTGGAGTTTGATATGATTTACCATGGCAAGTCTCACGGAAAGGATTCGGTTTTCTTTAACACCCAGAAACAGGAACATCCGGCACCGGTGAAATTTTCCCTTCCCCGACCGGTTTTCAAAGGTGATCTGAATGAAGGTATTACCATGCTGGCGAAGGGCGACAGCGGCATTTTTATCGTCAATGCTGACTCCCTTATTTTTAAGACATTTAAAATGAAAAAACGGCCTGCCGGGATCGATAGCAACGAATACTTTTACTTTCATATCCATCTATTGTCTTTACAGACTCCTGAAAGCATGATATTCAAGGAAGAAGCGCAACTGAAAAAATATGTGGAGGATAACAAGATCACCACCCAACCGAATTCCATGGGACTATATATCATCGAAACCCAACCGGGAACAGGCATAAAGATCGACAGCGGATGCCATGTGTGGATGAATTATCGTGTATCGTTACTGGATGGCAAGGAACTATTCTCTTCTTTCGAGCGTCCTGAACCAGTTAAGTTTGAATATGGCAACCGAATCGATACACGGGGCTTTGAATATGGCGTTTCAACCTTAAAGAAAGGGAGCAAAGCAAAGTTCATTGTCCCATCAACCCTGGCCTTCGGACAAAAAGGAAACGGTACACTGGTTGCGCCTTTCACCCCAATTGTCTATGATGTCGAAATCCTGGATGTAAAAACCAAAACCGAATATGAAAAGGAACAAGCCGACTTGAAAAAATTAGAGCAAAAGAAATCAGACTCTTTAAAAAATATAGAACCCCTCCTGTTGGAAAAATACCTGAAGGATAACAATATTACCGTAAAACCACTGCCCAGTGGATTATATTATATCCCGGTTTTAGCCGGTACAGGGCCAAAAGCCGAAACAGGCAAAACCGTGAAAGTTCATTATACCGGAAAGTTACTCGACGGGACAGTATTTGATTCATCACGAAAACGCCAGAATCCAATAGAATTCATGCTTGGCAGGAGCCAGGTAATCAAGGGTTGGGATGAGGGAATCGCATTGATGAAACAGGGAGGAAAAGCCACCCTGATTATTCCTTCGGCCATTGGTTACAGCGACAGGGATATGGGCGTTATCCCGCCTTATTCCACGCTGGTGTTTGATGTGGAACTGGTTGAAGTAAAATAACCGGGCCAATACTGCTTTTGAGCGATTTAATGTGTCGGGAAAATACGCCGTAGCGTTTTCGGATTTTGTCATGATCATTGGATTAGCTCGTTTTCGGTTTACATCTGATAAACGTCGTGGTTTCTCCAACGATCTCCCAACATCCTGATTTCAGTACTTTTTCTTTAGCTGACGATCTTGCCTGGTGCCCATCTTCAAGATAAAGAGTTCCGTCAGATTTTGTTAGCCTGTGCAATTCCTGTAGAAAAATAAGGGAATTCCCCACCATATGGAACATATCCAGTGCATAAACAATATCGGCAATATGCGATGGCAGGTTCACAGTCTTGCCATCAGTCAGGACCGGCTTTACATTTTTCAGGTTAAGTCTTTTGATTACCTGAAAGGCAGATTCAATGGCGAGTTCGTGGATGTCGACGGCATAAACCTGCCCGTTTACTCCAACCATTTCTGATGCCTTATGCAGGTATCTGCCTGTTCCGCTTCCATAATCGATGACTGTTTGCCCATTCTGGATGTTGAATGGATCAAGTTTCCGGTCATTTGATTTAAAGATATCAGAAATATTAAACATGAATGCCATAATCCTGAATGCCCAGTTCGGCATCCTGTCCATCTCATTACCACAGAATTTTTTATTCATTTTCCTGAAGATCTTAAGTGATCAAGTTATTATAAACTATCAACGCCTCTTCCGCTATCATATTTATCTAATTCTTTTCAAGCTCAAAAAACAGTTCATGCGCCGGGAGAAACCCGCTCAAGCTGCCTTCATACCACTCCTTCATGAAAACCGATGAGTTAAAGATAAAAGTAAAGATCTTCCTGGAAATATTCCGGAATTTAAACGGTGAATAAAAGACGATCTTCAGTTTTGTTATAGTAAAATCCAGCTCGTTGTAATGTGTCGGAACCTTCCGCCGCAAGGGGCTCTTCTTCGTGAAATATGAAAATGTATATAAGCCGAAAGGAGTTTTATGAGTATAATCGCTGTAATAATAAGGGTTTGAGAAATGAGGCACAGTACCTGAGGTCTTTCCTCCTTTTTTCAGAACCCGGTAAATTTCTCTCATCACAAATTCGATATTACCAATGTGTTCTAATGTATGAAAAGAACAAACCAGGTCAACGCTTTCATCTTTGATAAAAGGCAAACCTTCTTCAAGATCACAAACGATATCAACAGAATCCATATCCACGCGGTCAATACCAATGGCATTCTGATCGAATTTCCGTGTCCCGCATCCCAGTTCCAGCACCACCTTCTCCATGTAACCGATCCGTTCCAGAAACCCATGTTTATCTACCACATTCATAATTTGATTTCATTTTTTACTTCAGTTATTCTAAATTGATCAAACATACTGCATCTTAATAAAAATGCAAAGCTTTTTTCTTTTAGATGTAGTAATGCCGATAGGAACAGTAGCTAAGATTTTGCAAACTTATTCCGTATCGGTAAAATATAATCGTAGATTGATTTTTGTTCTTATATATTCCAATTGCTGGTTTGCATTATTCCCTGAATACGATCTTTCCATGGAATATTCCCTGCTGTGTTTCTATTGTAATGATACCGAGACCCTGCTGAATAATGCCAAAATCAAGAGCATTCCGTTTGAAATAATAGATATGAGGACCCGGGGATTCATCTGAAATAAGCCTTTTATAAAGGGTTCTGCCGCTAATATCGCTCACGGAAATTTTAACATCTGAACGCACGGAAATGCTTAAAAAAACATTAAATTCGTCCCTGCATGGATTGGGATAAACCTTTACAGCGAATGCCTTGCTTTTCTTTTCACTGATAGCTACTGTCGCGCTGTCATATCCGCCGGAAAGGCAAAAAACAGACCCATCGCGCCCACCAACCATCAATTCCCTGGTTCCGTCCCCGACAATATCAGGAATCGAAGACAAGGCATCCACGGGATTTGCTTCCGGGACTATAGTCATCTGGTTCCCGTTTTTACCATTAAGAAAATATGCCTTATTGTTTGAATACAAAGTCCCGATAGCCGCATCGTTCACTCCGTCCCAGTTGATGTCGCCCATATTGGTAACATTCCAGGACTGATCGGCAAGGGGCTTCTGCCATAAAATCGTATTCTGAAATCCGTTAACGATAATTCCCGTTGGACCGCTGTGTGCGACGAGTATGTCGAGATGGCCGTCGGAATTCACATCACCCATATCCTCAAAGCGCAGTATAATGTCACTTGCCACTGAAAGGATTTTCATCTGTGCACCGGTAACGGCATTATGAAAGTAAATATGGCCGTTGAAATCACCTGAGGCGACATCCTTGATACCGTCGCCGGTGATATCATCAATTTGCATCAGTGCCCAGGTTGAGGAACCCGATGGATAGAATGTCCATTTGATAGAGCCGTCAACACCATCCATGCCAAAGACACGGCCGTTAGTCTGGTTTGCGTTTGTTGCTCCTGCAACCACATCAGGCTTGCCATCGCCCGTGAAATCTTCAACCCCGATCACTGAAAAGGCAGCACCCTCGGTCGACCTGCTCCAGATAGTCTGGCCGGTCTTTCCATCTAAGCAATACACCCTGTGCGGCCCGGTATTTGAACCGTCATCTCCCACAGCAGCCAGGACATCAGGGAATCCGTCATTGTTATAATCGTATTTGGTATCGACCTGGTAAACCCAGCCCCCGCCGCCATATTCGTGGGTATCGTGCTTCCACAACTGTGCCCCGGTTTTTCCTGAAAGAGCAACCACAGAGCGATCACCCCAGGCCGTCCCTACGATCACATCCTTATAGCCATCGTTATTAATATCATCGATAATGGCAATGGCATTCTGCTGGTAAACAGCACCCGCGTAAATAAACGTTTCCCAGAGTACATCCCCTGTCACAGAGGCATTACCATTAAAACAACGCACATAGTCATCCTCAGAACCAATGATAACATCATCAACCGTATCTCCTGTGATATCAGGAATGGAGTGGATGGACTTAGGGCTATTGTCGGACCCCCCGGTAATCATGTATGTCCAAAGGCTTGTCCCAAGCGGATATAATATGTCAATGCCGGTTCCGGACAGGCTGATATTAAAAGGATTCTGCGCAGTGTCGTTTGAAACAATACTGAGGGTTCCGGTATCCTGGCCGGCAGTAGTCGGATGAAACCATAAACCGATCTTAACCGTTTGCAAAGTTGGGATATTCAAAGGCAGGGATACACCCTGGTCGACAATGAAATTTGGGTCTGACATATTGAGTGCGGAAATGGTAAGAGTCTGGTCCCCGTCGTTGCCCACTTCGAGATACCAGCGGGAGTAAGCGTTTTTCCTGCGCTCCTGCCAGTCGTGCGAATTGGTTTGAATGTCAATATGGGGGCCGGCGATTACCGCGTTGCCGGTGAGAGTAACATTCACCACAGGATTAATAGGGTCATTCGAATTGATGCTGATCTGTGTATTAAGTGCGCCGTTGGTTGTGGGAGCATAGGTAAGAGGAATGTTGACGGAACTGCTGGGAGTTATTGTAGCCGGTGTGACAAAAGTTGTTGAAATGGGCTGTCCGCTTGGAATACCAACACTGTTAATAACCAGGTTGGCCGATCCCGTGTTCTGAACCTGGCAGTTCCAGGTGGATGAATTTCCGACGGTAATTGTTCCGTAATCATGTGATGTAACAGGTACATTGATAACCGGAGTACCGCTGCCATTCAGATCTACCTTATACAGTGTACTGTTTTGACCCAACTCGCCGTCACAGTACCAGAGATAAGTACCATCGTAAACAACACCCGATGGCTTTATGCCCTGTGAAGCGTGGCTTTCCAGAAGAGAACCGCTTGATGTGACCTTATATAACATGTTTCCATAATAATCTGCAATCCAAAGGTCAGACCCCTGTAAGCAGATATCCCATGGCTGATTATTAGGTGGGACAAACTGTGAAATAATGCCTCCTGTTGAATTGAGATGGTATACTATTCCCGGATCGGGGTAGTAGGTGCAAACCCAATACGAACCGGCATCGTATGCTACTCCCGACATATAATGATCGGGCAGGTTGATGGTCCCGACCGGGCTTCCGCTCATTGTGAACTCATTGATCTGGGCGGGCTGTGACGAGCTCGATGGCTGGATGATATTAACCAGGTTTGGGGATTTATATGTAAGACCGTAGGATTCATCAAAATTGCCGGTACATTGCAGGGTGGCTGTTCCGTTCGACGGATCAAATTTATAGACCAGGTTCCCGTTCGACCAGTACATCCCAAAGTAAATGTATGTGCCATCCCAGGCCAGGCCCGAAGCTTTCCCCGGAATAGTATACGATGCCACTATTGACCAGGTAGCGGGAAATTTAGGGGAGAATGAATTTTGGGCCGTTACAGGCTGAATTTCAAGTCCTGCGCAAACAGTTAATAAAAGACCAAATGTAAAAAAGCGTAAACGTTTTATCATAAGACAAGGTTACTTGATTTATAAACAAATGATAAAGTTACGCTTTTTTTAGATGCCTAATCTCCTGGCATCTTAATACTAATAGTTTTGGCGAGCCGTCTCATCCATATCCAGTGGAATATAAAGAGGACAATACATATCAGGATAATCAGACTGTTCACTACGATCGACCGGATAGATGTATGATTTGCCTGATTGATCCTGTCTGCCTTGGCTGCTTCGAACATCGAATGAAGTGTCTTATCTTCCGGTATCCAGTTTGTCCCTGTTTTTTGTTCATCATTTTTTGAACTCTTCAGGATGTCCATTTTGTAATTATCGAAAGATGCCAGGCTTGGCGTACCGGCCTGAACAAAAATTCCTCCTGCATGCAACGGGTCACTCATATCCATGATAGCGGGAATGATAATGGAGATACAGATAATAAAAGTAATAACGGCAACAAGGCAAACGGTATAACCGTAAATCTGTGCTATTCGATGTGGCTTTTCCATGGCTTTGGTTTTTATAAAAATGAGTTCATATTAAAGGGAAAAACATAAAAAAGTTTACTCTCTTATACATGTATTAAGATGATCTGGAAATTTTTTTGCATTTATCTTGCCAATAGTTAGGGCCTAAACCTGGCTGATAAAAAAAATAAATTGAATCATTTGAATATTTCAATAATGGGGGATGGTAATCCAACGTCGAAATAAAAACATATTTATGATATTTAAAACTAAAATCGCAATTATTTTTCGCGTAACTATAACATACTATTGAATCCTGTTCGCTTTTCCTTATTTTCACAAGGGTCGGTACAGTATCAATTTTAGGATATGGGGGTTCATCTCCATAGTAAGTCATTTCTATCCCGGAATAGGTTCCGGTCACGCTGTCACGTTCATCAACTAAATAGACCACGACAGACTTTTTTTTACAGCTGAAGGTTCCTGATAAAAAACAAAAACTCCCTGATAAAAATAAAAGACAGATCAGGTTTTTCATTGTAAAACAAGCTTTAATAATGGTTTTTGTTCTTTATACTTAACTGATAAAAAATATTCTGAAAGGTAAGAAGATTTTTTCTAAAGTCAAGTATTCAATGGACTAAAATACTTTTTATCGTTTCTCAAACCGTTCATTTGAAAAAAAAACGAAGAAAATAAATCATTGATATACTAAACAAAAAATAGAATATGTTGAGATTTAGTAAAGTAGTAGGCCAAACAATAAAAGAAATTGATATAGAGATCGGGAAGAGATACAAGGTTCATTTTTGGGGGATTGGCACTGACAAAGATCATGTTCATTTCAAACTAACCACCTGTTAATCAATATGAGGCACAAGTGGTTTTTTTGTCCCTGAATTATCTCAGAAAGTGTCCAATTATATTCGAGTTGGTTCAGTTGAATTAGGTCTTAAAGAATGATGAATTAGTTGGATTCGGTTTAGTTCATGAGTAGTATTTCTGTTTCGCTGATAATGGATCTCCGTGATGGAAACATACCCATTTAATTGAAATCCCTGACCTTCCTGACGTATTTTTTGTAAGATACGTGCAAACTACTTATAATAAAAACAATCAAATTATGAATTGCTTTTCTTTCCACTATTTGATTAGTATCTCCTAAATCCCTCCTTGTCTGAAAAATATTTTCTCCACGGATATCTATTTTAAATGAATATTTACTACATTAGCCGGTGACGATAATAAAGCAAGTAAAGTAGGTAAAACATCACATTATTGCAAAGGATTATAGCTGCATTTATGTTATTAATCATCGTCTCTTGTCACAAAGAAGGGTTGTTCTCAACCCTGCATCAAAATTTTTATCGACAACAACAAATCCCCCAATCTCTCACAAAATATCGCCTCAACTATTAAGGGCATCCAAAATAAAGCATTAAACAGGTAAGCTGAAGACCGTAAACAAAATAAGCACAAAATTTGGAAACAAAATGAAAAAATTTACAAAACAAGTTATCATGATGTGCCTGATGACAACTATTACGCACATTGGTCTATCTCAATGTAACAGTTGGTTAAGAATAAGCAGCCCTAATCCATTAGTGTGGGGCGCACGGAGTGTAACGACAGACCAGGAAAATAATGTTTATAGTACCGGGTATTTTCATGGTTCCGTTTCTTTTGGAAGCATTAATTTGACCAATCCTACCGGAGGAACAAGTTTTTACGTTAACAAAATTAATTCAGGTGGTGTCACTCAGTGGGCGATTCAATTGCCTGTTACTACTTATCTCTTCCCACCGGTAATTTGCCAGAAAAACGGAGTTTTGTTTATTGCAGGCGCATTTGCAGATACTGTTATAATCGGTTCAAATACAATTACAACATCATTCGGAACTATAATTGGATACATTCCTGAATTCGGTGGTGCCGGAAACAGCAGAGCATATACCCTTGGCATTACAGTTAATTCCATTAATGAGATTTATCTTACAGGACGGGTCAATGGGAATTTCACTTTTGGGTCGACAATACTCAATAGCCTTACAGGCAGTTATACTTACCTGACAAAATTCAACTTTGACTTAAATACAATCTGGGCAATTCAATCAACGAGCACAGCTGCTGGGCCTGATAGCAGGGGCTGGGGCATTACGTTGGATAACAATGAAAATGTAATCATTGGAGGGTATTTCATACAGGAAATTGAGTTTGGAACTGTTTCCTTCAATGCCGATAACAGTTGGGGTGGTCGTAATCCATATATCGCCAAATTTGATACAGCAGGAAATTGTCAATGGATAAGGGGTGGAAAAGGGCCTCAGACTTTTTCACCGGTTTATACGGTAGTTTCCGATATATCAGGTAATATTTATTATACTGGTGCAATGGATAGCACGATGGTTATTGACGGAAATACATTGAATACTACAAATGGAGTATTTTATTATTGTAAATATACACCAACAGGAAATCTGGTTTGGGTTCATCAAGCCGGTAATAACACGGTTACTGAGGCGGAAGCTCCAACTTCTTTGGTGATTGATGGTTCAAATAATATGTGGAATAGCGGATGGATAGATGGTCCAACATCTTTTGGAGGTTATTCACTTTCACACTGGGGTGTTTTTATAGCAAAACTTGACCTTGATGGTAATTTCCAAGGAGTAATCGGCGGTATTGGACTTGAGAGTTCATATCAATCTGTATTAGATGCTGATGGAAATCTGTTTATAGCTGGTTTAGCGGCAGGAGACACAATATCTTTTGATGGCAATACTATAATAAATATCAATGATACCAGCGGGGTGGATTTCGTCCTAAAGTATTGTACGCAAGAACTTGGAATTGAATCAATATCAATAAGCGATAATCAAGTATCAATTTTCCCTAATCCAACAAAAGGAAATTTTACAATTACATTTCCAACCACAACAAGACAAATTCAAATTTTAAATTCCTTAGGACAGGTATTACAAATAAAATTTGTTGACAATGAAAAGAGTATAGACTTTGAACTTACAGACAATGGAATTTATCTTGTTCGGATAATGACGAACAGACAAACAATAAATAAAAAATTAATTGTTTGCAAGCGATGATTAGTGCGATGATGCACATAACAGGCTGGATGCAAGATTTACCGCAAGCGGCTGGTAATTAAACCCTTAAAAGGTTAAAAATGAATAAAACAATATTAGTTTTATTTGTCATTTCCATTTTCAAATTTGCTGATTCTTATTCGCAAAATCATATTCCGGTCAAGCATGCAATGGTTATTGCTATTAGTAATTATCCTCCTTCTTCCGGGTTCAGACACATTGATGCTGATAATGACAGGAAGGTTATAATGAAATTATTACACCA